>JAFMQT010000255.1 GCA_017354515.1 Nocardia sp.
CTCAACACCACCACCTCGGACGGCACTCGCCACACCGCCCTGTCCTCGGGGCCGTGGGCGTGGGTGCTGCACACCGGCACCTTCGCCTTCAGCGAATCCGCGAAGTACTTCAGCCGCAAGGAGCTCAGCCCCGCGGAGAAGGAGGAGTACTACCAAGAGGTCAAGCAGATGCTGCACATGTTCTATGTGCCGCCGAAGGAGATTCCGCCGACCTACGCCGACTTCGAGGTGTTCTTCGACGACACCGTCGAGAACCACCTGCAAGCGACGCAGACCGCGCAGGACTATCTGAAGGTGATCCAGGAGATCGGGGCCCCGCCCCAGCTGCCCGGATTCCTGCATCCACTGTGGCGGGCCGCCACCGCCCCGATCGGCCGGATGCAGTACTTCTGCACGGTCGGCACCACCCCGGAGGCCGCCCGCAAGAAACTCGGCCTGACCTGGTCGGCGTCCGATGAGCGCAAACTGCGGGCGCTGGGCTGGGTGATCGCGCGCACGGTTCCGCTGCTGCCCGAACGGTTGCGCTACTTCCCCATCGCCTACGAGGCCCGCCGCCTCGAGCGCGATAAGCAGCGGCTGCGCAAGGTCATCGACAACCGTCCGGTGTAGTCCGGAGGATCCCGATTCCGGGGTCCGCACGAGCGCGGCCAGAGTCGGCGATAGTTGTCACCGATGTCCGCGCCACTGCCCGAACCGCCCGGTACGCACTCCGCGTGCCGGGCGGTTCGGTCGTTCCGGGCACCTCGGTCCACCACGCGGGTTCCGATGCTGAACAATGCGGTTCAGGGGTGCGCTACCTGCGCCCCCACTCCTGCGATAGGGCGGTGACCGAATTGACCACGATCAGTCCCCTCGAGGCCGGCGTCGACGACCGGACCGCCGAGCGACTGGCCCGGGCGCTGCGCTGCGTCACCGTCTCCCGTGATGACACCGAGACCGACGTCATCGAATTCGACCGGCTCGCACAGCATCTCGAAACAAGCTTCCCGCTGGTGCACACCCACCTCGAGCTCGAGCGATTCGGGCACAGCCGGCTGTATCGTTGGGCAGGGACCGAGGCGGGCACCGCGGCCATCCTGCTCGCCCACCAGGATGTGGTCCCCGTCGACGACGAGTCCCGGTGGACCCATCCGCCGTTCGCGGGTGTGGTCGACGAGAAATACATCTGGGGCCGCGGCGCCATCGACGACAAGAGCCGGGTGCTGGCCATTCTGGAGGCCACCGAGGAGTTGCTGGCGCAGGGCCGCCGGCCGCGCCGCACCATCTACGTCGCCTTCGGTCACGACGAGGAGGTTTTCGGATGCTCCGGAGCCGCCCGGATGGCCGAGCGGTTACGCGAACGACGAGTCGGGGCGGACCTGCTGCTCGACGAAGGCGGGGTGATCACGGACGGCGTCGTCGATGACGCCACCACCTCGGTGGCGACCATCATGATCGGTGAAAAGGGTTGGGCCACAGTACGGTTACACACCACCGACGCCGGTGGCCATTCCTCGATGCCGGCCGGGGACACCGCGGTGGGCCGCATCGCGCGGGCGGTGGCACGCGTGCAGGACCAGCCGATGCCGTTGCGGATGACTCCCGTCATCGCCGATATGCTCACCCGCTCACGGTCCGCGCTCAGGCAGCCGCGGCGGACGGCGTTGCGGTTGTTGCCGATCGCGGGGCCGGTGATCGCACGGATCATGACCGGGCAACCACAGACCGAGGCGATGGTCCGCACCACCACCGCCCCCACCGTCATCCGGGGCGGGGTCAAGGCGAATGTGCTGCCGCAATCGGCCGATGCGCTGGTGAATTTCCGTATCCTGCCCGGGGATTCGGTCGCCGACGTCCTCGCGCACTGTGTGCGGGTGATCGGCGACGATCGGGTGCGGGTCGAATTGAGCGGACCGTCGTCCGAACCGACCGGCACCGCGAAACCGGGTCCGGCGCACGGGCTGATCGCCGATATCACGCGGGAGTTGGCCCCGGACGCGACAATCACGACCGGTCTGGTGCCGGGCGCCACCGACTCCCGCTATTATGACGAACTCGCCACCACCCGATGCAATTTCGCGCCGATCGTGGTCGATGCCGCGGATCTGGCGCGGATCCACGGCACCGACGAGCGACTCTCGCGCGTCAACTACGCGCGGTTGATCGAATTCAATCGGCGGCTGCTCACCCACTACACCGACCCCGGACGGAGTTAGCGATGACATCAGGCGATACCGGCGAATTCGACGCCGACGGCGGGCGGATATTCTGGCGGACGTGGCTGCCGGAGGAATCCACGCGGGCGCTGGTGGTGCTGGTGCACGGGGTCGCCGAACATTCCGGACGCTACGAGCACGTTGGAAAACGACTGGCCGACAATGGATTCGCGGTCTTCGCCTTCGATCATCTCGGGCACGGACGTTCGGCGGGGTCGTCGGCGAATATCGGGTCGATGGACGCGTCCGCGGACAACATCCTCACCCTGCTGGATATCGCGAGCACCAAATATCCGGGACTGCCCCGGTTCGTCCTCGGGCACAGTATGGGCAGTCTGGTCACCCTGTATTTGGCGACGCGCCAACCGGTGGATGTCACCGGTATCGCGGTGTCGGCGCCGCCGCTGGTGATCGATGCCGGTAATCCGCTGCAGCGGCTGCTGGCTCCCGCGCTGAGCCGCTGGACCCCGAAACTCGGTGTGCTGCGGCTGGATTCGGCGCAGATCAGTCGCGATCCGGAGGTCGTCAGCGCCTACGATCGCGACCCCCTGGTGTTCCGCGGCAAACTCCCTGCCCGCACCGGCGCGGAGATGCTGCGCGCCGCCGACTTCGCACTCGGCCACCTGGACGCATTGCGCGTACCGACCCTGGTGCTACACGGCGGCGCCGATGCGCTGGCGGCACCGGTCAGCGCCGATCGGATCGAATCGGGTGCGGCCACCGAGGATCTCACCGTGCACCGCTATCCGGAACTGTTCCATGAGGTGTTCAACGAGCCCGAGCGCGAACAGGTACTGGACGACCTGGTGGCCTGGCTGCGCGAGCACACCGCGGTCAGACCGTAGTCTCGGACGCCGGCCTCAGCTCGGGCGGCGCGGAACGAATTCCAGAGTCAGCAGCGCGGCCGCGGTGAAGACGATCTCGCGCCAGCGGATCAGCACATACCGCTGATTGCCGAAGGAGTGGAATTTGCGCAGGAACCGGTACAGCGATTCCAGGCGGATCAGCGGATCGAGGGTGCGCGCCAGGATGTAGAGCCCCTGGCGGGTGCGCGAGCGGTCCTTGTCCGCGTACAGCTCCGGGAACGCGGCGAAGGCCAGCGAGATGCGATGCACATCGTGCTCGCGGCCGTATTCGATCAGGTCGACGATCATGCGCTCGTCCAGGCCATTGGGGGCGTCCTTACGACGCCACGGCACATCCAGCGTCAACTCGGCGCCGTGATTGGATGTGCCGTAACGCTGGAAACCGGCCACCCGGCCGTCACCATCGCGCGCCAGCACCACCAGCATTCCCGGATTCCGGCCGTCGAGCAGATGATCCAGGATCATCGAGAAGCCGCGGTTCTGATGTCCGGTTCCCCATTCGTCGACGATGCTCAGCAGGGTCGCGCGCATCTCGTCGTCGAGATCGCGTTCGGCGAGGATCTCGGTTTTCACCCCGAAGTTGCGGGTGCGGCTCACGGCCTGGCGCAGATTGCGGAAGGTGCGCCCGACCATATCGAAGGAGTCGACATCGACCACGACGTCGCGGCCGATCGGAATCGCGTGCAGCCCATGGTGTCCGCCCGCTCGGGTACGCCACAGCTCGGTCAGCCCGGGGCTGGCGGCCAGCACCGCGATCCGCCAGCCGTGTGCGGCGGCGAACTCGGAGAACTCCTCGACCAGGGTGCCGAATTCGGCGGCGTCGCCGATCGGATCGCCGGCCACGACCGCGATGCCGAAGCGGGTCCGGTAGCCGATCGCCGCCCGCGAATCGGTGCTGAAGAAGTACGACTTGGCCGAATGCAGCGCGAACGGCGCGATCGGATCCTCGCTGGTGCGGTCGACCAGCGCGGCGATCCGCGGCATCTGATCGGGCTGGGGTTTGGAACCCTGCGGCAACATCAGGATCAGACCGGTGCAGGACAGGAATACGAAGCCCGCGGTCGGGTGATCGCTGCGGTAACCGACATTGGCGATGCCCAGCACGATCAGCGCGAAAGTGAAGTGCGGCAGGGTGATCGGCCGGCGCAGATGCAGTCCGCGCACCACGAACAACCCCGACAGCGAGACCGCCACGAACCAGCCCCGATCGACGCCCTCACGCGCGGCCCGATCGGCCGCGTACACCAGCACCACACCGACCAGCAGCAGCACCACCATCAACGGAACCCGCACCGCGCGGGTGGGATTGAGGGCGACGTTGGTGTAGATGCGGTCGCCGGTCACGGCCGAATTGAGGTCTGCCATATCACGATCTCCGATCACACGGCGTGACGCGGGGGCCGCCGGAGCAGTGGTCGCTTCGTCCGATGACGAATGTCCTCAGCATGGCGGTCCTCCCGAATGTGTCGCGTACCAATAGTATGCGGAACGACCGTTCCGTCTGGACGCGGACCGGGTGAACACGCCGTAACGACCCGCGATATGGCACGTCACTGACTTCAACGGTAATCAGGTCATGACCGTTACCGCAACGGGGTTTGCGCAGCTCCGACCGGGCGAGCCGGGCGCGGTCAGGCCCCGAAAACTCGCTCGACCACCGTCTTCGCGCGGCGGGTGATGCGCATGTAGTTGTCCAGGAAGGCACTGCCGTCATCGGTGGGCCAGCCGGCCACCCGCGCCACCGCCGACAGCAGCGGCCCGGGTCCGGGCAGCTGGTCGGTGGGTTTGCCGCGCACCAGGACCAACGCGTTGCGGGCCTTGGTGGCGGTGAGCCAGGCCTCGCGCAGCAACTGCGCGTCCTCGGAGTCCAGCAGTTCCTCGCGTTCGATCACCGCCAGCGACTCCAGCGTCGAAGTGTTGTGCAGATCCGGGAACCGATGCGCGTACCGCAACTGCATCAGCTGCACCGTCCACTCGATATCGGAGAGCCCGCCGCGGCCGAGTTTGGTGTGCGTGGCCGGATTCGCCCCGCGCGGTAGCCGTTCGGAGTCCACCCGGGCCTTGATGCGCCGGATCTCGCGCACCGCGTCCTCGGAGACGCCACCGGCCGGATAGCGCACCGGGTCCACGCTGTGCAGAAACCGCACCCCGAGATTCTGATCACCGGCGACCTGATGGGCGCGCAGCAGCGCCTGCACCTCCCACGGTTGCGCCCACTGCTGGTAGTAGGCGCGATAGGCCGTGAGGGTCCGCACCAGCGCGCCGCTGCGTCCCTCCGGCCGCAGTCCGGCGTCGACCTGCAGCGGCGGATCGGTGCTGGGGGCCCCGAGCAGGCGCTGCACCTGTTCGGCAACGCCGATCGCCCATTTCACGGCCACGGTCTCATCGGCGCCCTCGCGCGGATCGCAGACGAACAGCACGTCGGCGTCGGAACCGTAGCCCAGTTCCATACCGCCGAGCCGGCCCATCCCGATCACCGCGAAATCTGCGGGTGCGGGTTCGCCGTGCTGGGATTCCCAGCCGCGGATCACGGCCTGCAGCGCGGCCTCGAGGACCGCCAGCCACACCGAGGTCAACGTCCGGCACACCGTCGGCACCTCGAGCATGCCGAGCACATCGGCGGAGGCCACGCGGGCCAATTCCTGCCGGCGCAGTGAGCGGGCGGTGGCGATCGCGCGACGGGGATCGTCGTAGCGGGCCGCACCGGCGAGAATGCTCGACCGCACATCCTCGGTCTTGGGACTCAGCAGCAGCGGGCCGTTGGGGCCGTCGGCGAACATGCGGATCGTTTCCGGGGCGTTGATCAACAGGTCCGGCAGATAGGCCGAGGAACCCAGCACAATCATCAACCGCTCCGCGATCGCCCCCTCGTCGCGCAGTTCGCGCAGGAACCAGATCTGATCGTCGAGCCCCTCCGACACCCGCCGATAGGCCAGCAGGCCGGCATCGGGATTCGGTGTGTCACCGAGCCATTCGAGCAGCGTGGGCAGCAGCAGCGCCTGAATCCGGCCCTTTCGGCCGATCTCGCCGGTCAGGGCCCGCAGGTGGCCCAGCGCGTTCTCCGGCGCGGCGTAACCGAGCGCGGCCAGCTGGCGCACCGCGGCCTGCGGACTCAGCCGCAGCGCGGCGGCGTCCAAGCGGGCCACCGATTCCAGCAGCGGGCGATAGAACAGTTTGGCGTGCAGCCGCCGCACCCGCAGCGTATTGCGTTTGATCTCGCTGCGCAGCACACCCACCGCGTCCTGGCGGCCGTCTGGGCGCATATGCGCCGCGCGGGCCAGCCAGCGCATCCCCTCCTCGTCGTCCACCGCCGGCAGGGTGTGGGTGCGCCGGACCCGCTGCAGTTGCAGCCGGTGTTCGAGCAACCGCAGGAACTCGTAGGAGGCGGTCAGGTTGGCGGCATCGTCGCGGCCCACATAGCCGCGGTCGGCGAGGGCGGTCAGCGCCTCGACCGTACCCGGGGTGCGCAGCGCCTCATCGGCCTTACCGTGCACCAGTTGCAGGAGCTGGACGGCGAATTCGACATCGCGCAGACTGCCGTGCCCGAGTTTGAGTTCCCGCTCGCGCAGATCCGCGGGGACCAGATCCTCCACCCGGCGGCGCATCGCCTGCACCTCGGAGACGAAATCGGGACGCTCGGAGGCGTTCCAGACTATCGGCATCAACGCCGCGCGGTAGCGCTCGCCCAGTTCCAGATCGCCGGCGGCGGGACGGTTCTTGAGCAGGGCC
>JAFMQT010000608.1 GCA_017354515.1 Nocardia sp.
GCGCCGGTCCCATAGCTCCGGGTCCCGTGCCCAATGTGGTCCTGGCCAAACCAACCGTCGTCTCGCCCGCCCCCGCACCAACCCCACCCACAGCGCCCGCGCCCGGACCCGCGACAACCAAACCCGCGCCCGCGGCTCCGTCCACGGGCGCAGCACCGGCGGCCCCGCCCGCTACCACCTGATCGTTGTCGCGGTCCGGCACAGCCAGGCACCGGCGCCACGCATGCAACCGAATTTCGTTATCGGACAACAGGACACCCTGTGCAGGTGCGCAGGCAGGTGGCACACCTTCGTGCCGAAGTTGCCGAACAGGTGCCGGACGCAGGGCCCGCATCGAGGGGGCGAGCCCTATCGTCCGCAGCGACCGGACAGACCACCGTGGCGGATCGACCGGGCCCGCTCAGGATTGTCCGGACTGGGGTTCGACTGCCGGCGGCGGTGTGACCGGGGGAACGGAGGTACCGGTGGGTGGGGCGGAGACCGTTCCGGTCGGGGCGGAAACCTGACCGGGCACGGCGGCGGGCCGATCCGTGCGCTCGGCGGACGGGGCTCCAGTGGTGGCCGGTGCCTGGACGAAGGTCGGATGGTGGACGACTTGGTCGTGGGCATAGGCGGCGTCGCGTAGCTGCTGGCGGGTGGGGTCCTCGGCGAGCAGGAGCAGGAGCTCGTTGCATCGGCGTTCGAAGGTCATCGCGCGCAACTCGGCTGCCTCGTCATCGATGCGCAGGTCACCGGGGTCGACGCGGGCGACGTCGACGCGGCGCGGGGCCATGGCGGCCATCAGCAGGTCGTCGGCCTCGCGCAGCTCGTCCCACCACTGCGGTGAAACCGGTTGTCCCGCTTCGAGAACCGCCAGAATCCGATCGCGGATGCGGCGCGATTCGACGGTGTCGGGCGTGGAGGGGCCGGTGTGCACGACGTGACCGTGGACCTCGGCCGCCAATTCCACCAACCGCGACCGGAGCTGACCGTCCGGAACGACCGCCGCCTCGACCGCGGCTTCCGATCCGGATAGATCGAGCCGGTCGACCGTATCCGGGGTGTGTAGCCGCAGGTCGGCGTCGTAGGCCGGGCCGACCATGCCCGCCGTGGCCACATTCGGGAAGCGGGTGCGCAGGCTGCCGTCGATCGGGGCGGAGGAGGCGAGCGCGACCAGTTCGGCATTGGCCTTGGGGCCCCATGCCAATCCGAATTCGACGAGCACCCGGGCCGGATCCGAAATCCCCTCCCAGTGCGAGGATACCGAGCCGGAACCGTCGTCCAGCATGTCGTCCCACGCCCAGGGCGTGGACACCTCACGCGGCAGATACAGGCCGGCCGGCAGCCAGCCGCGGCCCTCGGTGGAGGTGATGAATACGCCGGCTCCGGCCGGACCGCGCAATACCGCGACCGCCCAATGGATTCCGACCATCGGCACATCCACCGACCCCAGCACCGAGGCCAGCAGGGTGCGTGCGACCAGTAGATCCTGATCGACGATATCGGCGACCACACCCGGTTGAGCCTCTTTGTCCCTGGCGGCGGCGACGGCGGCCGCGAAGGGCGACATGACCGGAACCATGCCGGGATCGGCATCGGCGGCCGAGGGAGCCTGCGGCCGGGCCGCATCGCCGTCGGAGTAACCGGAACCGGGCGCAGGTGCGACCTGGGGGGCACTCACATCACCGGGTGCCGCCGGCGACGACGGCGCGCCGGATGCCGACACACTCGACGGCGGGGTATCGACCGGGGTCGACGAAATCGGCGACGCCGTCGCGCCCGACTCGGGCTGCGCGGGTTCGCCGGGCTGAGTGCTCGCGGGTGTTGCGCCCGTTCCGTCGGTTCCGCCCAATGGCGTACCGGCCAGCGGGCCACCCGAACCCGGTCCGGCGCCGACTGCGGGGGCACCGTTCACGACCGGAGTACCACTCTGGTGGCCCGCCGGGTCCGAGAAGCCGGCGCCGGTCGGCGATTGCGATCCCCCCGGCTGGAATCCCTGGCTCGCGTGACGAAGCGCGGCCGCGCCCTCGTCATCGGACCGTTCATAGGAGTTCGCGGCGGCACGCAGTTGCTCCGCGGTTTGCCGATGCTGATCGGCCAGATGATCCGCGGCCGTCTGCCGGTTGTGGTAGTACGTGTACAGCGATTTCCGGACCGGATCCGCTATCGCGCCGTAGGTCCGCTGGAAGTCGGCAAGCCATTCGAGCGGGGGTTTGCCCCACTCCTCGATCTCGCCCGCGACTCGGTCATGCTCGTTCGCCTGGTTGCGCAGCACATCGGGATCGATCTCCATCGCTGGCATATCGAGCTGTCCTTTCCACCGGTATCGCCATCATTGTCGGCGCCGCGCACACCGAGACCACTCACGCGTTCCCACAGATGGGAACACCTTGTGCCGGTCGCACGCGACCGGTCATCTTCTCGGCCCCGCACTCACCGCCGACGTGGGCGGCGCACCCGCGCGTGCGGGTTTCGGTGCGGCCGTGGGGGAATCCCCCAACTG
>JAFMQT010000609.1 GCA_017354515.1 Nocardia sp.
CGCGCCGCCGCCGGGTCCGGCCCCCATGGCATTGGCGTGTTTGAGCACGTCACCGGACCGATCCAGCCCGGGGCCCTTGCCGTACCAGGCCCCGACCACACCATCGAGTTCGTCGTAGGGCAGCGCCGCGCCCATCTGCGAACCCCAGACCGTGGCCGCGGCGAGTTCCTCGTTGAGGCCGGGCCGGTGCACGATCCGGTGCGGCTCGAGGTCGGTGGCCTCGAGTTCCAGATCGACACCACCCAGCGGTGATCCAGGGTAGCCGGAAACCATTGTGGCGGTGGTTAATCCGTCACGTCTGTCGAGTTCGTGCCGCAGCGCAAGTAACCGCACCAGCGTCTGGACCCCCGACAACACCGGCGTCGACGTCACGGATAAACCTCGGGATCCACATAGGCGACGCGGCCGTCCTTGATCACCGTGCGGATCTTCGAATGATCCTGCAGTACAGTGATATCCGATGTTGGGTCACCGTCCACTACGATCAGGTCGGCGAGCGCGCCGGGCCGGATCTCACCGGTCTCGAGGTACGCGGCGGGGCCCATATTGCGAGTCGCGGTGTGAATGGCCTCGATCGGCGTCATATCGGCCAGTTCGACATATCGTTGCAGTTCGGCGGCGTAGGTGCCGTGGCGCGTCCACTGATGTCCGAAGTCACCACCGGACAGGATCTTGATTCCGGCGGCCTTCAGCTTGTGCAGGCCATCGATCTGCGCCCGGAATTCGTCACGGTATCCGGAGGCGTCGACCTGTTCGTTGCTGATCCCCCACTTCTCGGCGTGGCCGGACACCACCGCGTACAGATAGTGCAGACCGGGGCAGACCCAGACATCGTCCCGCCGCGCCTCGAGGGCGCTCAGGGCGGCGTCGTCCAGGAAGCAGGCGTGGTGGATGATGCGCACACCGGTCCGCGCGGCCATCGCCACACTCTCGGCGCCGCGGGCATGCACGGTGATGAATGCGCCGTAGCGGTCGGCGGTTTCGACCGCGGCCGAGAGCATCTCGTCGTTCATGTAGACGTCCTGCGACGGATACTGCGGCACCACCCCGTCACCCGAGATGAAGAATTTCAGTGCCCGCACGCCGCTGTCGCATTGGCGCTGGACGACCTCGCGCACGTCCCGAACCCCGTCCACGACGTCCATCAGGCCGCCGGGCTCACCGCCGAGCCCGCCGAGTTCGGCGACCATCGCTCCGCTGGGGACCAGTCGCGGTCCGGGAACCAGACCCCGTTCGATGGTGTCCTTGATGAGCAGATCGTCCTGCACCTGGGTGACCCCGGCGCCGATCAGCAGGGTGTAACCGCTCTCGAGGTAGGTCCGCACAACCGAGGCGACGTCGAGCATATGGGGACCGGCAGGGGTCGCGGCGACGCCGGCGTGATCGAAGACGAAGTTCAGCGGCCAGCTGATGTGGACGTGCGCGTCGCCGAGGCCCGGCATCAGGGTGGCTCCGCGCAGATCCACCACCCGCGTCGAGCCCGGGTCGAGGGCGGGTGGCTGCGCTCCGATCGAGACTTCGGCGATCCGATCACCCTCGATCAGCACCGAGCCGTCTTCGGGGCGTTCGGAGGGATCACCGCTACAGGTGAGGATCCGCCCGTTGGTCAGCAGCATTCGCTCCGTCATCAGCGACCTCCCGTACTGAGCGAGTACTTACTTTATCACGCGTGCCGGGCCGCGAGAGTCCAGTTCTCACATATAAGAATCATCCATCCGGGGTCGGGTCCGCGCAATGAAATCTCCGCCCGCGTCCATCCGCCGCCCCGCCGTCGGGGCTGGCACCATATAGCCCATCCACCGCATGATCGAACGCCCGAGGAGCGTGATCGCATGTCCGGCGAAACCCCCACCCCCGAGGCCACCGATGTCGTCGTCATCGGTATGGGACCCGGCGGTGAGCACCTGGCCACCGAATTGGCCCGGGCCGGACTCGCCGTCGCCGGTATCGAGGG
Source organism: Nocardia sp. (assembly GCA_017354515.1). GTDB lineage: Bacteria > Actinomycetota > Actinomycetes > Mycobacteriales > Mycobacteriaceae > Nocardia. Next base: position 1,955 of record JAFMQT010000609.1, read on the forward strand.
CCGGCTGGTGGGCGGCGAATGTCCGTACTACGCCTGCGTCCCCACCAAGATGATGGTTCGCGCCGCCACCACCCTGGCCGAGTCCCGGCGGGTGAACACCCTCGCGGGAAGCGCTCAGGTGCAATCGGATTGGGCGCCGGTGGCCCGGCGGATCCGCGCGGAGGCCACCGACAACTGGGACGACCGGGTGGCGGTCGAGCGGTTCGAGCAGGCGGGCGGCACCTTCGTGCGCGGCTGGGCCCGGATCACCGCCCCCGGCCAGGTCCGGGTCGACACCCCCGCCGGACCGATCGATATCCGCGCCCAGCGCGCGATCGTGTTGAACCCCGGCACCGTCCCGGCCGTCCCGGATATCACCGGTTTGGCCGACACCCCGTACTGGACCAATCGGGACGCGGTGACCGTGACCGAGGTCCCCGATTCGCTGATCGTGCTCGGCGGCGGCCCCGTCGGTGTCGAATTCGCGCAGGTCTTCGCCCGGTTCGGGAGCGAGGTCACCGTCATCGCACGCCACGATCTATTGCCCCG
>JAFMQT010000256.1 GCA_017354515.1 Nocardia sp.
GCAGATGCGGAATGTCGTAGTGCGGGTTGCCCCCACCGAAGATGGTGCCCTGCAGGTTCTTCTGCATCAGGGTGAGCATCGCCAGGTTCACATTCGCCTCGGATTCGAGGATGCTGCCCATCGCGGTCACCACGCAGGTGCCACCCTTGGAGGTGATACCCAGCCAGGTGTCGATGTCCTTACCCCTGGCCTCGCCGACGGTGACGATCACCTTCTTCGCCATTCCGCCCCAGGTGATCTCGGCGCAGGCCTGGGTGGCCTCCTCGATGGTGGCGTAGGCATGGGTGGCGCCGAACTTCAACGCCTGCTCGCGTTTCCACTCCACCGGGTCGACGGCGAAGATATAGCGCGCACCGGCATGCACCGCACCCTGCACCGCCGCGATCCCCAGACCGCCGATGCCGATGACCGCGACATCCTCACCGGGCCGGATATCGGCCGACCGCACCGAGGATCCGTATCCGGTGGTCACACCGCACCCGACCAGGCAGGCCACCTCGAACGGAATCGACGGATCGATCTTCACGACCGAACTCTCGTGCACCACCATGTACGGCGAGAACGTGCCCAGCAGGGCCATCGGATAGACGTCCTGCCCGCGCGCGGTGATCCGGAACGATCCGTCCGACACCGAGGTCCCCGCCAGCAGCAACGCACCCAGGTCGCACAGGTTCCGCATCCCCGCCTGACACGACGGGCACTTCCCGCAGGACGGGATGAACGACAGCACCACATGGTCGCCGACGGCGAAATCCTCGACCCCGTCCCCCACCTCGATGACCACACCCGCACCCTCGTGCCCACCCAGCACCGGGAATCCCGCCATCGGAATACCGCCGGTGACCAGGTGATGATCGGAGTGGCACATCCCCGACGCCTCCACCTGGATCTTCAACTCGTGCCGGCGCGGCTCCCCGATCTCGATCTCCTCGATCTGCCAGGGCTGATCGAATTCCCAGATGAGAGCGCCTTTGGTCTTCACTGAGTGCCTCTTTTCACACACTGACGCGGACCGCTCGGGCGGCCCGCGCTAACACCTGCGACCGGCATGCGACGCACACCGGTGTACCTACACTGCGAACCTATTCGATCGAGGCCACGACCGTGACCGTTTCGACGCTGTAGAACCTGAGTATCCAGCAAGAATTCGCATTCCGGTTGGAAGGTGAGGTGTGCGGGAACGCCTCGATCAATGCTCGCCGCCGCGCCCCAGCGTGTGCTCGCGCGTCGCGCCGGGCCGGGTCCACTGCGGCACCGGACGACTGTCCTGACCCCAGGTGGCGTTTCCGTTCGCATCCGTGCGCCAGGACCAGCACGGCCGGTTTCCCTCAGGCCAGCCTTCGGGTTTGTCCTCCCACGCCTCTCCGCGCCCGTAGGCGGTGATATCGAGCAGCCCCAGCGATCCATTGACCAGCTCGATACCGCGCGCGGTGGTGGAATAGGTCAGGAACGTCCGCTCACCCGCCCGCAGGAAGGCGCACAGGTACCCCATCGAGCCACCGACGGGCTCGTCCAGTCCCCGCACCGAATACCAGGGCTGGGTGTAGCCCATGAAGTCGACATAGGCGGCCACCTCTTCCCAGGCGCCGGTGGTCAACATCGCGAGCGAGACCCCGCGTGCGTTCAGGTAGACAGCGTCTTTCAGGTGCCAGGCCACGGTGGTGCAGCCCTCACACTGGCCCTGATGCGGTGCGCCGTCGTACCACATGTGCTTGTAGACCACGAGTTCCTCGCGGCCCTGGAACAGGTCCAGGAACGGGACCGGCCCCTCCGGGCCAACGACCTCGACCTTCCCGTCGAACTCCACCATCGGCAGCCGGCGGCGCTGCGCGGCGAGCGCGTCACCCGCCCGGGTGTGCGCCTTCTCGCGGACCAGCAGCTCATCACGGGCGGCCTGCCAGGTGGCCATATCGACCACGGGTGGGCGGCCGGTGCCGGGGTCGTTCGATGGGGGCGTCATCGCATTCCTTTCGAGGATCTGATGGGCGTCGAGGATCTGATGGCCGGTGGCATCCTCATCAGAACAGACGCCGGACCGTTCCGGAACTCATCGCGAGTACCCGAATTCGGGGGCCGGAAAGCCGAGTGGCTCGGCTGCCACCAGGACAGCCGAGCCACCATGTCGCCCATTCCGGGAATTAGGCGCTGCCGGTCCAGGGCAGGCCACCGAGGAAGCCGTGGTGCCAGCCGTGGTGGAAGTCACCGTGGTGTCCACCGAAACCGCCGAAAACAGGGGTCAGAAACGACATTCGAAAACTCCTTCGTCCATTCATCAGGTCAGGTCGAGCCGTTTGTGGCTTACCTTTTCTCCCGACCGAGATCCATCCTGCCGCAGCATCTGTGGAGGATCCTGGGCAATTCCCTGAGCGTTCGCTCAAAGATCTTGAGAATGCAGCCCGAACAGCAATGCAGCCCGAACAGCAATGCAGCCCCGAATCTTTCGGGGCCGCATCGACGGAAATGGTTGGCGAAAAGGATTATCCGGCGCGACCATTCATCGTGCCGAAGAACTGCTCCGATTCGCGCAGCCCCTCATCGCTGGGGGCAGCGTGCTCACCGAAGACCCGGTGCTGCTGCTTACGGCGCAGATCCATGTGCGCCTCGGAGGGAATGTCATATCCATAGAGCCGCTGTGCCTCACGCGGGGTCATGGTGATCGGGTTCTTCGCCGGCATCTCCAGTATGGCGGGCATGATCAGCTCGGCGGACTCGGGCACCAGCCAGTGCCACGCCGCATCGTAGAGATACATATTGCCGTTGATCGCCGCCATCATCGCCCGCATCAGCGGCTGCACCATCGCGTCTATAGCCGCCGACTGCTTGATCCCGAACAGCTGCCGCATGTACTGCGGATACGTCGAAATTGTCGCGACCGCGGCGAACCGGCTGAGCAGCAACAGCAACGGCATAGCCCACTTCGGCTGATTCGGCGGCAGCGCGACCTCGGTGTGCAGGATCATCCGCGCCATCGACTGCGCGCGCTCGGAGGCCGCCAGCCGGGGCTGCCAGCTCTCGAAATACGCTCGGACCGCCTCGCGGGTGCGGGGCACCTCGTCGGGATCGATCGTCTGGCACTGGGCGGCGATCGCGCACTCTTCCCAGTACTGGAGTTCCTCGGCCTCGGTGAGCTTGCCGGGCCCGAAAATCTCGTAGCAGTACAGGATCGAATGCCACGCCGTCATGTGAATCCACAGCTGCGAGGACGGATCGTTCGAGTCGTACCGGCCGCCGGTCACCGGATCGTGGCCGATCCCCTTCGAATGCACCTTCACCAGCACATCCGAGGCCTTGGCTGCCGAGGCGGTATCGCCCACGGCTACCAGCGTGAAATACCGCATGGTGCGCTCGTACCGGGTGCGCGAACGCCCGCGCACACCACCGGAGTCCTCCACCGACGCATGCAGATTCGGGTCGAGCATCTCGATGGTGACCGACCGCTGGAAACCCATCACGGCCGAGGACGGATACGACCACACCTTCCAGGTCACAGATCCGGGTCCGAAGTACCCGTTATCCGCGTGTGGCTGGTATTTGGTCTTGATCCTGTCAACGCCGATGTTGCCCAGCGCCGCGACCTTGCTGATGGTCTTATATGCGCTGGTCAGATCAAGTAGCGAAGCCACTGTGACCTCCGATCTCACTGTAGCCAAGTTACTGTGAACCTTCGTTCACAGTAGCTGATTATACGGACTATTCAAAAGTGTAGGAAGCGCCGCCGGCCTGAAAAGTCGGCCGCTCTGTTGCAGAGTCTGGGCCATGGATCTTCGCCCCGAACTACTGCCACCCCCGGTAGAAGAGCACATTCTCGACGAGTTCTGCCGGGAGATCGCGCGGATCGAGAGCCTCATCTGGCACGGCGAACCGGTGGCGGAAACCGTCGCCGCCTTCAATGAGCGAACCGGGCGCCGGTACCACTGGACAGCCTTCGCCGAATATGACGAAATCCGCGATCTCGAGGACTTCGCCCTGGAAGCCGCGCGCCCACCCCATCCGCGAGTCCCCGACCTCACCCGCGACGAACTCGCCGAGATCATCGCCCGCATGCGGTCGGCGAACCTACCCGCGGCCGACCTCGACTACTACCTCCGTTTGGTGGACAACAGCGTGCCGCACCCGGCAATCACAGATCTGATCCGCGAGACGGACGCCGAACCCGGCGAAATCGCCGATGCGGCAATCGGATACAAATCGGCCGAACCACCTGTGCGAGCGGAGTATCGATCGACCGGATAGGCGGCCGTGCGACATTCGGGCAAATTCGATGTTCGATATCGGTAACGCGCACACCAGCTACCTCCGATGTGATCAGCACAACATCAATTTCAGGAGGTTCGAGATGCTGTCTGCGAAACGGATTGCCGCTGGTGCCGCCGTTGCCACCGCGGCCGCCGCGACCGTACTCGTCGGCGGCGGCGCCGCACAGGCCGATGTCCCGGTGTGGCAGGCCAACTGCCATGTCTACAACATCTTCAATACCGGCGGGATGACCAACTGCGAACTGCCGACCTGGCAGCAGGTGAAGCTCACCTGCGTGGCCTGGCCGGTGCCGTTCACCTACTGGAAGTACGGCCCGAAACAGTACGGGCAGAACCAGTCCTGGGCCAGCTGCGACGGGCCGGGCGCGCTGGTTCGGGTCGAGGTCATCCAGGCGTAGGGCGCCTCGCCGGATAGGTCGCCACACCGCCGAATTCACCTATGTCACATAGTAATACGTGGTCGAACCTGCGGTCCGTTCAGGATGACGGCAGCGGCGGCGCGGATTCGAAGGCGACCGGAAGCGCAGCCAACGCATGCTGAATCGGCCCGGGCCGCCACTGCAATTCGTTTGCGGGAACGGCGAGTTCGAGGTCCGGAAGGGCATCGAGTAACTGGTCGATGGCGCACTGCGCGATCAGGTAGCCGAGCGAGGTGGCCGGGCAGCTGTGCGGTCCGGCCGACCACGCCAAGTGGGCGCGGTTCCCCGTCCGGTCACCGCCGGCGATCTCCGGATCGTTGTTACATCCGCCGATGCTGATGACCACGGGCTGATCGGCCGGCAACCACACACCCCCGACCAGGATCGGTTGCCGGGGATAGCTGAAGATGACGTTGGACATCGGCGGATCCTCGAACAGGACCTGGTCGAGGGCGTCACGAGTGGACAGCGCGCCACCCATCACATCGGCGCCGAAGCGACTGTCGTTGAGCAGCAACAACAGTGCGGCGAGAATCAGCGACTGCGTGGGCTCGGCGCCGATGCCGTACAACATCACCAGCTGCTGCAGGATCTCCTCGTCGTCGAGATCACCCCCGTGGTGCAGCAGTCTGCTGGTGATGTCCGCACCGGGTGTGGTGCGTTTGAACTGGATAAGATCGGAGAACGCCTCCTCGAAGATCCGGTTCCCCTCCTGCGGGTCGGGACCGTCCATCACCTGCGTCATCCCGGCCGCGGCCTTCTCACTGATCGACGGCGGGCTGCCGACCAGATCATTCATGACCGAGAAGACCAACGGACCGGCGTATTCTCGGGCAAGCTCCGCCGATCCGTTGACGCAGAACGCGTTGATCAGCGGCACGGCGGTGCGTTCGACCACGGCATGCACCGAGTTGAGATCGACGTCATCGAGCGCCGCGGCGACAACCCGGCGCAGGCGCAGATGTTCGTGGCCGGTATTGCGGATCGCGGTCGGCCGCCAGCCCATCGCCGGCAGCATCGGACAATCAGCCCGCATACCCTGCTCCCACTGCCTCGGATCGGCCGGAAATCGCTCCGGGTCATTGAGAATCGCCAGCGCGGCGCGATATCCGATCACGAGGGTGGCAGGAACTCCCGGTGCCATCTCGACCGGAACGAACGAGCCGAAACGCTCGCGCATCTGCTTGTATAACCGATGCGGGTCCAGAGCGAATTCGGGACCGTGCAGCGGAACCCTCTGCACATGATTGTCGGCGTAATCCGATGGGGAGCTTTGCAATTCGTTCTCCGGACCTGGATACGAAGGCGTGACCGGTTGAGTCCCTCCAGTGCCCGGAACTCTAGCGCAGAATCGATATCGACACCGATGGTTCGGCAAGATGCCGCCAACCGACAAGATCGAAAACCACTAGTGGACGGTCGATTACGGGATCCATCCCGACGACCCCACTGAATGCAAGCTGTGCAGGTACCGCCCCACTTCGCCCGATGGAGCGAGCGGAGCGGCACCTGCAGCTTTCCGGCGGGAGCCTACGGCGCCACCCACCCGGACTTCAGCCCGCCGTGACCGGCGCAGTACGCATACGACCACCGGTCTCGAACCACCGTCTGCCCGTACTTCGTGCTGCCATCCTTGCAGCGCGCGACCGCGTTGTATCCGCTGCGATCGTTGCACTTGACGCCGTACGTATTGGCGTCTTGCCAGGGGAAACATCCACTTCCGCCGGCCGGTGCCTGCTGCACTGGGGCAACCACGGGCGCGGCAGCGGCAGAGGTGGTCACGCCGAAGACAACTGCACCGAGAGCGACGGTCGCGGCAACAACACCTATCCGCACGCGAGTCTTCATCTGTCGAGTCCTTCCGGATTGCGGGTCTTGTCCAATGACGAACTCGTCATACGGTTTTCGGGTGTCAGCCCCTGAATCGTTAACCTCGGCCATTCACGCGTTTCTGCGTTCCACACCGGATGGCTGCGAAAGATGTCCGGACCTGCGACAATTCAACGTGTGCCAGCCGAGCGTCGTAGTCGATAGCATCGGCTCGTGACGGTTCGCGTGTACTCGGCTGACGCCACCGACAGCAACGTTGT
>JAFMQT010000047.1 GCA_017354515.1 Nocardia sp.
ACGCGGAGCGCCGCCCGGTCGGGGAGGCTGACCGGGCCGGGGTCCGGGGGGACTGCCGATCGGGCCGGAGGCCGGTGCCTGGCGACGCGGCGGTAACGGCGGCTGGCCTCCCGGCGGGTTACCACCGCGCGGACCCGGTGGGCGACCACCGGGTCCGGGTTGCGGGCCTCGCGGGGGCCGACCGCTATTCGGTCCATCGTCGGGCGAAGTCACAGCCTTGATCTCCATAACTCGTTACGGTCCGGGTAGCTCTGTAGCGGGCGTGCTCGGCCTGGGCCGGCCGGTGGATTCCGCACCGCATATCAGTCGAGTGTGCCTGTCATTCCGCAGCGGTCCGCCGGGCGCTCGTGCCGCGGCGTCGCGGCGTCGGCGTCCGTCCCAGCACGTAGGACTGCACCAGGTGGTTCCAGCTGCAGGTGCGGCACACCTCGACCACGTGTACCGAGAACTCCTCACGAGTCTCGGCCAGCCGCACCAGTTCTTCCGGGGCACGGGCCGAACCCGCGACGGGCCCCAGACCGTCGCCGTAGACCCACGACACGAGCGTGAGTTGTTCCCGCCGGCAGATCGGACAGGTGACCTCGCTGCCGCGCCCGTGGAATTTCGCCGCCCGCAGTAGATACGGATTCGCATCGCATACCTCGGCGACGTCCACGCGGCCCGCATAGACATCGGCCAGCAGCGACTTGCGCCGGAGCGCGTAGTCGACCACCTGCCGCTGAATTTGCACGCATCCCAGAGTACTGGTCTTCAAAATGGCCCGCTCCGGTCCGGCGGTTCACGGCCACATTCGAACCCGATAGGGGCATCCGAGATATCGCAAACTATATCGGTCCGATATAGTGGATCACTGTATCCATCTGTCAGGCAGCTCGCGCGTGCGTCGGCTCGTGCCGAGTCAGCTCTCGGGCATGCCGGACAGGCACCCATCCATCGGTTCGGTCTGTCGATAAGTCGGGAGGTGAGGCCCGTGCTCGAGCTAGCGATTCTCGGGCTGCTCCTGGAATCACCCATGCATGGCTATGAGCTGCGCAAACGGTTGACCGGCCTGCTGGGACCATTCCGGGCCTTCTCCTACGGGTCGCTGTACCCGACGCTACGGCGCATGCAGGCTGACGGCCTGATCGCCGAGGAGGGCCCGATCGGCACGGTCACCCGCCGGGCTCGCCGGGTCTACCAGCTGACCGAGGACGGCCGGCAGCGGTTCGGTGAACTGCTCGCCGATACCGGCCCGCAGAACTACACCGATGACGGCTTCGGCGTTCATCTCGCCTTTTTCAGCCGCACCCCCGCCGAGGCGCGGATGCGGATCCTGGAGGGCAGAAGACGGCAGGTCGAGGAGCGCCGAGAAGGACTGCGGGAGGCGGTGAAACGGGCCAGCGGCACGTTCGATCGCTATACCCGCCAGCTCCATCAACTCGGTCTCGAATCAAGCGAGCGCGAAGTGCGCTGGCTCAACGAGTTGATTGCAGCGGAGCAATCAATGAAGGCGGCACCACAGAAAGAGGGAAATGTCGGCCATGAGTGATGTCAACCCGGTCGCGAACGAGATTCGCGTGGCCATCGTGGGCGTGGGTAACTGTGCTTCCTCGCTGGTCCAGGGCGTGCAGTACTACAAGGACGCGGACGAGAACTCGACTGTGCCCGGCCTCATGCACGTCAAGTTCGGCCAGTATCACGTCCGCGATGTGAAGTTCGTCGCCGCGTTCGACGTGGACGCGAAGAAGGTCGGCTTCGATCTGTCCGACGCGATCTTCGCCAGCGAGAACAACACCATCAAGATTTCCGATGTGCCGCCGACCGGGGTGACCGTGCAGCGTGGCCCGACCCTGGACGGCATCGGCAAGTACTACGCGGAGACCATCGAGATCTCCGAGGTGGACCCGGTCGACGTGGTGCGGGCGCTCCGGGAGGCACAGGTCGACGTGCTGGTCTCCTACCTCCCCGTTGGTTCGGAGGACGCCGACAAGTTCTACGCGCAGTGTGCCATCGACGCCAACGTCGCATTCGTGAACGCGCTGCCGGTCTTCATCGCCTCCGATCCGGTCTGGGCGCGCAAGTTCGTCGACGCCGGCGTCCCGATCGTGGGCGATGACATCAAGAGCCAGGTCGGCGCCACCATCACGCACCGCGTGATGGCGAAGCTGTTCGAGGACCGCGGTGTGCAGCTGGACCGCACCATGCAGCTCAACGTGGGCGGCAACATGGACTTCAAGAACATGCTCGAGCGCGAGCGCCTGGAATCGAAGAAGATCTCCAAGACCCAGGCCGTGACCAGCAACCTGAAGAAGGAACTGGGCGCCGGCGATGTGCACATCGGCCCGTCCGACCACGTGGGCTGGCTCGACGACCGCAAGTGGGCGTACGTGCGCCTGGAGGGCCGCGCTTTCGGTGACGTGCCGCTGAACCTGGAGTACAAGCTCGAGGTGTGGGACTCGCCGAACTCGGCGGGCATCATCATCGACGCGGTGCGCGCGGCCAAGATCGCCAAGGATCGCGGCATCGGCGGACCGGTCATCCCGGCCTCGGCCTACCTGATGAAGTCCCCGCCGCAGCAGCTGGCCGACGATGTGGCCCGCGCGCAGCTCGAGGCCTTCATCATCGACGCCTGAGCTTTCGCTCGACGCGAAAAGGGCCGTCCCACACCGTGTTTACGAGTGGGACGGCCCTTTTTTCGAGTGCGATGGTTCAGTCCAGCGAGACGAAGACCTCGACCGAGGTGGGTCCGGTATAGCGTTCGATCTCCGCGGTATGTGAGCGAGTGATGGTGCCCGCGGCCTCGGCCTTGTTCACCTTCGCCCATGCGGTGCGCAGCAGATCGTACGGTTTATCGGTCACGACGAATTTGGCGTAGCGACCGGCCGGAACGCGGGTCACCACATCGCCGGTATCCAGTTCCTCCAGATTCGAAAGTTCGTAGCCCAGTACCGCGACCGCGTGATCGTCCTGGCCGATATAGGCCGCGACCCGGGGCACGTTCTTCTCCCGCGACAGATAGCGGTCCCAGGTGAAGTTCACCAGATCCAGATCCTTCGCGGTGACCTCACGACCGGCGAGCGGGATGGTCAGACCCCCGACCAGGCTCTGTTCCAGACTCACTATTTCGAAGTCCACGACTACCCCCTCCCGTCGCTGTCCAGCGCGACGAACAGCTCGACCGTATGCGCGTCCGGATAATGTTCGAAATCCCCTGTGTAGGAACGGACCAGAGCCCCTGCCGCTTCCAGATCCCAGACCTCGCGCCAGATCGAGACGACGGTGTCGCCGATGTTCTCACCCGAGCGCCGGAACCGCGCGAAGCTCGCCGCCGGGACGCGGGCCAGCACGTCGCCGGGCAGCAGATCGTCCAGGCCACGGCAGCGGTAACCGATGATGTGGGTCAGATACGAGCCGATCTCGGGCGCGTGGTCGACATAGGCGGTCGCGGGCGGGCCCGGTAATTCGCGGGCCAGCGTCCGCTTCCAGGCCTCCTCCACCTTCTGCCGGCGGGGCCCCTCGACCGATAGTGCCGGGCTGCGCAGCACCACACCGGCCACCAGAGTCTCGTAGCGCTCGACGATATTGAAATCCACCCGTGTCGCCCCTAATGTCTCGTGCTCGACCTGCCCCACCCTATCGGCGTGCGCTGAGTGTTGGCTGTATAACACCGATTAGTCTTACCGGCCCCGCCGCTCACCCCGGTATCTGGACCGTCACACCGGGCAGGATCTGGACCTGCCGCGGCCGCGGCGCCGGCGGCGGGTTGTTGTCCTCCGGCTGCGCGGGTTGTTGTTGTGCGGGCGGCTGGGTCACGTCGAAAGGTCCCTGCTGATTGGACTGATACTGCTGCGAGGGGCCCGAATCCTGTTGCTGCGGCGCCGACTGTGCGAAGGGGCCGGAGGAATCGCCGTGCCGGGAATTCCCGGAGAACGGTCCGGATGATGAGGACGACGAGGAGGCGCTCGGATCGGGGGTCGCGAATTGCTCGACCGGCGTGCCGGCCAGCGCCTTGTCCATGGTGCTCTTCCAGATATCGGACGGTATGCCCGAACCGTAGACCATGGCGCCGCCCGAGGTCCGTAATGGTTGTGCCTGCTCGGAGCCCACCCAGACCGCGGTGGACAGCGACGGTGTGAAGCCGATCATCCAGGCGTCCTTGTTCTGGCCGGTATCGCCGAGCTGGGTGGTCCCGGTTTTGGCCGCCGACGGGCGACCGGACAGATTGTGCCCGTGGGAATATGCGGCGATCGGCTGCATCGCCTTGATGGCGGTATCGGCGATGCTCTTGGCGAAGCGGTGCTGCGGCGCCGGTGTGGACGGACCGCCGGAGCCCGCGCCCCGGTCGAGCAGGACCTGCCCGTCCCCGGTCTCCACCTTCTGCACGAAATACGGCTGGTGGTAGACGCCGCCGTCGGCGATCGTGGCGTAGGCCGAGGCCATATCCAGCGGCCGTACCGAATACACGCCCAGCACGACCGAGGGGGCGACGCTGCCGTTGGGGTCGGTCAGCGAGGTGCCCGGCACTCCGGGAATCTGTTCCGGAATTCCGGCCTGATGGGCCGCGTCGGCCACTGCCTTCGGGCCGATGGCCTGGGTCAGGCGGGTGAAACTGGTGTTCAGCGAACGTTTGAGGGCTTCGGCCATACTGCAGGTGCCGCAGGACTCACCCTCGACATTGGTCACCCGCACCCCGTTCACGGTGACCGGGGAACTGTCCAGTTGTGAGTTCAGCGTGTAACCCTGCTGCAGAGCGGCCAGCACCGCGAAGGTCTTGAACGAGGATCCGGTCTGCAGCGGTGCCTGCGCGAAGTCGTAGCCGTGGCCGTCGTCACCGCCGTAATAGGCGCGCACCCCGCCGGAGCGGGGATCGACGGAAACCACCGCACTACGCATCTGCGGCGATTCGCCCTCCAGATTGTTGTGGACGGAATCGATGGCGGACTTCTGCGCCTTGGGATCGATGGTGGTGGTGATCTTCAGGGCACCGGTGTTGATCTGCTGGTCGGAGATATCGGCATCGTGCAGTTCCTGCAGGACGTGGTTCCGGATCAATCCCGCCGGGCCGACGGAGCCGTCGTCGCTGGGTTTGGGCGGCGGCGTGATCTGCGGGAAGGGCACCGCGTCCCGGGCGCCCGGCGCCATCACACCCATGCTGACCATGCCGTCCAGGACGTAGTTCCAGCGCTGTTTGAGCTGTTCCATATGGGTGTCGGGGTCCAGCACACCGGGCGCGCGCACCAGCGAGGCCAGCACCGCGCTCTCACCCGGATTCAGCTGTTCGACCGGCTTCCCGAAATAGGCCTGCGCGGCCGAGGCCACCCCGTAGGCGCCGCGGCCGTAGTAGATGGTGTTCAGGTACGCCTCGAGGATGTCGTCCTTACTCCACTGCCGCGACATCTTCGCCGAGATGACCAGTTCCCGCATCTTTCGGGTGAGGGTGCGATCGGAGTTCAGGAAGGCGTTCTTGACGTACTGCTGCGTGATGGTCGAGCCGCCGCCGGCGTCGTCGCGGCCCAGCAAGTTGTCGCGGGCGGCGCGGATGAACGCTTCGGCGGAGTAACCGTGGTTGCGGTAGAAGTTGCGGTCCTCGGCCGCTGTGATGGCATCGCGCATCGACTGCGGCACCTTGTTCAGCGGCACCAGCGTGCGGTTGCCCTCGGGCGGCACGATCTTGCCGATCACACTGCCGTCGGTGGCGGTGATGGTCGCGATCTGGTTGGTCTGCACCGAGGCCGGATCCGGGACGTCGGCGGACCAGTAGGCGATCAGGAATATCAGGGCCGGAACCGCGATGAAGATCAGGAACAGCGCCATGATCAGTCGCCGCAGCCGCCGCCTGCGCGGGCGAGGTCCGCGGTCGTCGGGCCCGCCCGGCGTCTCGCCGGACTCGGATTCGGGGCGCGATAGTGGCTTCCACCCGGCAATCGATGCGTAAGGCGCTGGATCCAAGCCGTCGCGCCGTGGCTTGCGGGTAGAACTCACGATCATCTCCTCCCGGAGCATCGGCATACCAGCGAGAGATCAAGCGAAACCAGCTTACGGCGCAACCAGCGCGACCGCTTTAGCTACCATCCAGTAAACCAGATGCGCCGACGGGGTCTTCGGGTGCCGCCGGATGGGAGGAATCAGATCGGAGGGAGAAAGTCCGGCGGCCGTTGTCTCAGCTCTTGACGCCACCGGCGGTCAGGCCGGAGATGATGCGGCGCTGGAACAGCAGAACCATGATCACCAGCGGGACGCTGACGATGACACCACCGGCCATGATGGCGGTATAGGGCGCCACGTTCGGATCCTTACCGTTGAAATGCGCGATGGCGACGGTGACCGGCGCGGTGCGGTCCACCGACAGCAGACTGGCCAGCAGATACTCGTTGACCGCCGCGATGAACGCCAGGATCGCGGTGGTGAATACGGCAGGTGCGGCCAGCGGCAGCATGATCAGCCGGAACGCCTGGAATCGGCCGGCGCCGTCGATGCGCGCGGACTCCTCAAGTTCCCACGGTAGTTCGGTGAAGAACGAGCTCAAAATGTAGACCGTCAGCGGCAGCACGAACGAGATGTTCGGGATGATCATCGCCTGGTAGTGGCCGTACCAGCCGATATTGGTGAACAGCTGGAACAGCGGGGTCGCCAGCACCACCACCGGGAACATCGACGCGCTCAGGATCAGGCCCGAGACCAGCGTCTTGCCACGGAAGGAGATCCGGGCCAGGGCATATGCCGCCATCATGCCCAAGATCAGCGCGATCACCGTGGTCGAGGCGCCGATCACGACGCTGTTGAGCACCGCGCGCCCGAAGTTGTTGCCGCGACTGGTGTCGAAGGCCGCCCGGAAGTTCGCGAGCGTCACATGGGTCGGCCAGGGGGTGCTGTCGAAGGTGTAGTTCTCATCGCGCAGGGCGGTGACCAGCATCCAGTAGAACGGGCCCAGACCCCACACAAGCACGATGAACGCGCCGACGTACGTACGCGTGGATCGCCAGAGTGGAACTGCGGGCCGACGGGTCGCGTGCTGATCTCTCATCGGGCCCTCCGCTGCTCCTCCTGAGTGGCGACCGCATTCGCCCCCAGCACCTTCACCAGTACGAATGCCGCCGCGAAAATCATCAGGAAGGTCAGCACCGACAGTGCGGAGGCGCTGTTGGACTCGAGCTGGGTCTGTTCGACGACCAGCATCGAGATGGTCTGGGTGGCGCGGTTGTCGTGCATCATGATGGCGGGCAGATCGTAGAGCCGCAGCGCGTCCATGGTTCGGAACAGCACCGCCACCAGCAGGGCCGGTTTCAGCAGCGGCAGCGTGATCTGGGTGAAACGCTGCCACCCCGAGGCGCCGTCGACGCGAGCGGCCTCGTAGACATCGCCCGGAATCACTTGCAGCCCAGCCAGAATCAGCAGTGCCATGAACGGTGTGGTCTTCCAGACATCGGCGATGATCACCGCGAATCGGGACGCCCACGGATCGCTCATCCACAGAATGTGCGTGTGCAGGACCCGGTTGACCACTCCGTCGTACTGGAACATGAACTCCCACAGCCGCGCGGTCACCGCGGTGGGGATTGCCCAGGGGATCAGCACCGCCGCACGCAGCAGGGCCCGGCCGCGGAAGGTCTTGCCCATCACCGTGGCCATCCCCAGCCCGAGCGTCGCCTCCAGCGTCACGGTGATCACCGCGAACAACAGGGTGACACCGACCGCCGCCCAGAACTGCGAGCCGAGATTGCCGGCGGGGCAGGTTTCGCTGCCGCCCTGGATCTGGCACTGCTGCAGCAGCCAATGGGTGTAGTTGGCGAATCCCGCACCGCCGCCCGGGGCAAACATTCCGGTGGCCGGGTCGAGCCGGTCGTCCGCGCGGAAGGACATGACCACCGCGCGCCCGACCGGATATCCGATCACCACCGCGAGCGCGATCAGGACCGGCGCGACGAACAGCCAGGCGCGGCCCGGACCGGTCGGCAGCGCGAAACGCCGAGAGTTGTTGCGGCGCCCGGAGTCCGGGCCGGCCGACGAGTCGTCGGGTGGCGCGAGGTCGGTCGCACCCGATGGGTTCGGCACGTTCACACTCTCCTACAGGGCGGGATGTCGGGAAGCGGCTGCACTGCGATCATCTGGTCTCCGGCGGGTGTCAGGACCCGGCCGCTTCGATGCCCTTCTGCATGCCGATGATCGCATCGTCGACCGGTTTCGCTCCGGTGAGCGCGGCATATGCGTTGTCCTGGATGGCTTTCGAGACCGCCGTGTAGTACGGCGTCACCGGACGCGGGACCGCGTTGGCCACGGATTCCTTCAGCGTCGGCAGATACGGGAACTTCGCGATCAGGGCGGGGTCGTCGTACATCGACGAACGCACCGGCGGCAGCGCGCCCTCGGAGACGATGCGCTGCGCGTCCTCGCCGATCAGGTAGCGCAGGAAGTCCAGGGCGGTGGCCTTGTGCCGGGAGTAGGCGCTGATGGCGGCGTTGTATCCACCCAGGGTGGATGCGCCGATGCCGTCCTTACCGGGCAGCGTCGTCGCCCCGAAGGAGTTCTTCACCGAGGAGGCATCCGATCCGGCCACCCCGTAGAAGTTCGGCCAGGTGCGCAGGAACATCAATTTGCCGGAGGAGAAGGCGTTCTGACTCTCGGCCTCCTTGAACGACACCGCCTCCTTGGGGATATCGCCGTCGCGGTAGGCGTCGGCGAGCACCCGCAGGCCGTCGCGGGATTGCGGGGAGTTCACGGTCGCGGTCTTGCCGTCCGGCCCGACGAACGAACCGCCGTAGGCGTTGATCACCTCCGCCGCATTCGCGGTCAGCCCCTCGTAGGGTGCGAACTGTCCTGCGTAACAGCCGATTCCGTGATCATGTGCGATCTTGCAGTCGGCGATCAGTTCGTTCCAGGTCTTGGGTGGTTCGGGGACCAGATCCTTGCGGTAGTAGAGCAGGCCGCCGTTGGTATTGCGCGGCGCCGCGTACAGCGTGCCGCGGTAGGTGGCGCTGGCCACGGTCGGCGACAGCAGCATCGAGGTGTCCAGGTTGAACGAGTCCTTCAGCGGCTGAATCCAGCCCTTGGCTGCAAACTCCGCGGTCCACGGCACATCCAGCGCCATCACGTCGTAGTCGGATTGTTTGGCCCGCAGATGCTGGGTCAGATCGTCGTATTGCTGGGAGGCGTCGGTGGACTGCTCCTTATAGGTGACCTGCTCGCTGGGATGTCCGGCGTTCCATCGGTCGATGAGCTGGCGGACGGCACCGGTTTCGGTGGTGTCCTTACCCTCGACGTAGGTGATGGGGCCACGGCCGGACAGGTTCTGGTTGAGCGGGCTGTCGTCGTTGCCGTTCGAACAGGCACTCGTGAGGCCGGCGGTCAGCAGTGCCGCCGAGGTGACCGCGAGCGCGGCGCGGGACATCAGGTAGGCACGCCGTACTCGCGCGGGGGTGCCGGCCTGGTCCGAGAACGCCTTGTTCAAAGCCATCAATACTCCAGGGTCGTAACGAACACCGTGGTCGTGATGAACACGGTCGTCGCGCGTGAGCGTGAGCACACTGTGCCGGTTGCACATGGCAAGATACCGCGTTCGGTCCCGATCGGGAGTGTCGGCCGGGTCTCGTATCCTGGCGCTCGATGACGACCCAGCCCCAGGACAAGTTGCTCACTCGGATCGGCGGATTGCTGCGCCAGGCCGAGTCGACCGACAACGAGCACGAGGCCGAGGCCTTCCTTGCCGCCGCGCAGCGGTTGGCGACTCGGTCGTCGATCGATCTCGCGGTCGCGCGCGCGCATATCGCCGGCCGTGAGCGGCCACCGGTGCCCATCCAGAAGATCATCCCGATCGGCACGGCCGGAAAGAAGGGACTGCGCACCTACGTTCAGTTGTTCGTGGCGATCGCGGCCGCCAACGATGTCCGCTGCGATGTGACGCGGACGTCGACCCAGGTGTACGCGTACGGTTTCGACGGCGATATCGCCACCTGTGAGGCGCTGTATACGAGTCTGCTGGTGCAGATGGTGCGCGCCTCGGACCACTACATCAAATCCGGCGCCTACAAGTCGGCGACGGTGGAGAAGGTCGTGGTCGAAACCCGCTGGGGGCGTCGGGTGCGGCGCCGGACCCAGGCGCCGGTCGCGGCGGTGACGGCCCGGCTGAATTTCCAGCTCGCCTTCGCCGAGCGGGTGGGCCGCCGGCTGGCCGGGGTCAAGGCCGATGTCGAGGCCGAAGCGGTACGGGAGGAACAGGATTCGGCCGGAGCGGGAACCGCGGTGGCCCTGCGGGATAAGGATCTCGCGCTCACCGACTTCTACACCCGTACCTCCGAGGCGCGGGGCACCTGGCGCGGACCGCAGCAGTCCACCGGGTACTCCTCCGGTGCCCGCCGGGCCGGGGACCGCGCCGGTCGCGCCGCGCGCATCGGATCTTCGCCGGAATTGCCCGCCGCGCGGGCCCGCCTGCAGGCCGGCGAATCGTGAAATACCCAACGGAATCATTGTGACCGAACGTGATTCGCAACGTTCCCGGGTCTACGACGCCGAAGGGTTGGTGCGCCGGATATTCGATCGCGCCGAGGAGTCCGGAG
This sequence comes from Nocardia sp., assembly GCA_017354515.1. GTDB lineage: Bacteria > Actinomycetota > Actinomycetes > Mycobacteriales > Mycobacteriaceae > Nocardia. The sequence continues at coordinate 10,530 of JAFMQT010000047.1, forward strand.
CCCGCACCGTCGAGCTGCACGGCTCCCGGATAACCCTGCCGGTCGAACGCAAATTCGCCTCGGTGGACTCGGTGCAGAGCTACGCGGACCGGGTGCTGGCACTGAATTGGGTACGCGCACAATGGGATCGGGCTACCGCACCGATCACCGTCCGCCCCCGCGCGGGCACGGCGGCAGCGCACTACGAGACCGGACGCGCGGTGCTGGCGGTGCCCGAGCGCGGCGGTGGATCCGGCTGGGCACTACGGGAATTGGTGATTCTGCACGAACTGGCTCATCACCTGCAGCCGGCCGATGTGCCGTGGGCACCGCACGGCCCCCAATTCTGCGCCCGCTATCTGGAGTTGGTGGACGGGATCATCGGCCCCGAGGCGGCCCTGCTGTTGCGTACCACCCTCTACGACTGCGGGGCCCGGATCGGCTGAGACACGCCATCACCGACCCGGTCCGGTCGGACCGAGCCTGCGATATGGCTGTGCGCTAGGCGGGCGGTGCGGCCCTGACGGTGGTGTCGATAAGGCCGAATACCTCGCCTTGCGGCGCCTGCACGACGCCCATTCGCCCGAACGGACTGTCGTTCGGTCCCATCATGATGGTGGCGCCGAGTTCGCGTGCGCGATCGAGTGCGGCGTCGGCTCCGGCGACCTGGAACCAGGTCAGCCAGTTGGGCGGTTCCTCGCCCGGAATATGGGCGGAGTCCATCATTCCGCCCAGCACATCGGTACCGGGTGCGGAGAAGGTGGAGTAGACGAAATTCTGCCCGTCGCCGATCTCGTCGTAGGTCCACTCGAAGACGCGACGGTAGAACTCCTGGGCGGTGGTGTAGCCGGGGGTGTGTAGTTCGTTCCAGCAGTACGCGCCGGGTTCGTTGAAGATCCCGGCGCCGGTGTGGGCCTTGGCCTGCCAGATACCGAATATTCCGCCGGTGGGGTCGGCGGCCACCGCCATTCGGCCCACATCCATGACATCCATCGGCGGGGCGAAGACGGTGCCGCCGGCGGCGCCTACCGCCTCGGCTGTCGCGTCGACATCGGTGGCGGCGATGTAGGTGGTCCATACCGAGGGCATCGGACCGGTGCCCATTTTCGGGCCTATTCCGGCGGCCGCCCTGCCGTTCAGCAGGGCGATCATGTAGCCGCCGGATTCGTCGGATCCATCGGGAATCTCCCAGCCCAGCAACCGGGAGTAGAAGTCGCGGGCGGCTTGGGGATCGTCGACCGAGCAGTCGACCCAGCAGGGCGTACCTTGCGGCCACGCGGAATCACGAGTGGGCATAACGAGCTCCTATCGTGGGGTGAAAACACGCGAGAACTGCGATGGCGCACTGTCAGCTAAGCACAGTCCGATGCCGGTGAACACCCTGGAAAACGGGGCCCGCACCCCGTTCAGGGCAGCAGTCGGAGTACCCGGTCGAGCCGGTCGCGCCACCACTGCTCACGCACCGGATCCGGATGGTGGAATCGCCGCAGCAGCACCGGATCCGGCGGCGGCGGTGTGCGCGGCACCGGCAGGTATCCGTCGTCCGGCCGCAGCGACTGCCCGACCACATCGCCGTCGAAAAGGTTGACGGTCCCGAGCCCGCAGGCATGGCCGAGTTCGGGCAGCGCACCGGCCAGCGCGAGCTGGGCGGACAGGCCGACACTCGTCTCCAGCGCCGAGGAGATCACGCACGGCAACCCGGCCGCCTCCGCCACCCGCAGCGCGGTCCGGACGCCGCCGAGCGGGGTGCATTTCAGCACCGCGACATCGGCCGCACCGGCCACCGCGACCCGCAGCGGATCCTGCGCGCGCCGGATGGATTCGTCGGCGGCGATCGGAATGTCGACCCGCCGCCGCACCGCCGCCAACTCCTCGATCGTCCGGCAGGGCTGTTCGGCGTACTCCAAACCCTGTGCGGCGCGGTCGATCTGCCGCAGATTCGCCACCGCGGTGTCGACGTCCCACACCGCGTTGGCATCCACCCGGATCGTGTCCTCGCTGCCGAGTGCGTCGCGCACCGCGGCCACCCGCTCGATATCCTCGGCCAGCGAGTCGGGGTGGTCGGCGACCTTGACTTTCGCTGTCCGGCAACCGGATCGCGCGACGATCGCACGGGCCCGCTCCGGGTCGACCGCGGGAACCGTGCAGTTGATCGGAATCCGATCCCGGACCGGCTCCGGCCAGCCGTCCTCGATCTGCTCCAGGGCCGTCGCCAGCCAATTCGCGGCCTCGCGATCGTCGTATTCGACGAACGGGCAGAATTCCCCCCAGCCGCGCGGCCCCTCGACGAGCATTCCCTCCCGCACCGTGATGCCGCGAAAGCGGGTGCGCAGGGGGATGGCGTACACCAGGGCCGATGCCGGATCCAGATCGCTCACCCGAGCCAGCCTAATCACCGCACGCCCAGCGCACGGACGACCTCCACCCGCGACCGTATGAGCTGACCATAGTTATCGAAAGTCAGTGGTGATATCATCGCGGTCATGCCCGCGAAGCTGGAAGGACCCCTGCGCGACCTCGGTTCGTGGAAGCCGGAGGGCTGTTCCATCACCAGGGCACTCGATGTCGTCGGCACCCGATCGGCGATGCTGGTGCTGCGCGAATCCATCTACGGCACTACCCGTTTCGACGGTTTCGCGGCGCGCGTGGGTGTCACCGACGCCGCCGCGGCCGCCGCACTGCGCAAGCTGACCGAGGCCGGGCTACTGCGCAAACAGCCCTATCGGGAGGCGGGTAAACGGACCCGCGACGAATACGTCCTCACCGAGATGGGCCGTGATCTGCTGCCGGTGATCTTCGCGCTGTGGCAGTGGGGCGATAAGTATCTGCAGGATGGTGTACCGCCGATGCAGCGGGTGTGCGAGACCACCGGAGAACCGGTGCGGGTGGAACTGCGCAGCGCCGACGGCACGCAGGTCGAATTGGAAGATATCCAGATCCGGGTGAATCCGGACTGGCGCAGAGCTCGGCGAGCCCGGGCGGACAATGCCGGCCGAGGCGGAAACTCGCAGCGCTGACGGCCGGATCAGCACGATCGCCGACCCGGCCGCATCGATCACCGCAGCCGGGTGCCCGACTCCGGATCGAAGAAATAGATGTGCTCGGAATCGGTTGCGAGCGTGAGCTTATCGCCGCGCTGCGGCGGATTGCGCCAGTCCGCGCGGGCCACGATCGTCTGCTCGCCACCGGATTCGCCGACCGTGCGGCCGTAGACGTAGGCGTCCGAGCCCAGCTCCTCGACCACGTCGATCTCCATCTCGACGCCCTCGGCGGCGGGCTGGAAATGTTCCGGGCGCACACCTACCGTCACCGTGGACGCGCCGGCCTCGCGCACCGAACGCGGTACCGCGATCCTGTGCCCGCCCAGGGTCACCGACTCCCCGGACAGCGGCAGCGTGAACAGGTTCATCGCCGGCGAACCCATGAAACCCGCGACGAACAGATTCGCCGGATCGCGGTACAGATCACGCGGCGAGGCGCACTGCTGCAGCAGCCCGTCCTTCAGGACCGCGACCCGATCACCCATCGTCATCGCCTCCACCTGATCGTGGGTGACGTAGACGGTGGTGGTGCCCAGCCGGCGCTGCAGCTGCGCGATCTGGGTGCGGGTCTGCACACGCAGCTTGGCGTCCAGATTCGACAGCGGTTCGTCCATCAGGAACACCTGCGGCTGGCGCACGATCGCCCGGCCCATCGCCACCCGCTGGCGCTGACCACCCGAGAGCGCCTTGGGTTTACGGTCCAGGAACGGTTCCAGATCCAGCAGCTTCGCGGCGTCGAGCACCCGCTGCTTCTGTTCGGCCTTGGGCACCTTGGCCATCTTCAGCGCGAAACCCATATTCTCCGCGACACTCATATGCGGGTAGAGTGCGTAGTTCTGGAACACCATCGCGATATCGCGCTGTTTGGGTTCGGCGTGGGTGACATCGTTCTCGCCGATCAGGATGCGGCCCTCGCTGACCTCCTCGAGTCCGGCGAGCATCCGCAGCGAGGTGGATTTCCCGCAACCGGACGGCCCGACCAGAACGAGGAATTCGCCATCGGCGATCTCGAGCTCCAGCTTGTCGACGGCGGGCGTGGTGGCCCCCGGATACAACCGGGTGGCCTGGTCGAATGTGACCGTGGCCATGCTGAATCGATCCCTTCACCGGCAGGAACGTGCCGGACGATCCGAGTAGAGGGGCGGCGTGGGGTACGCCGCCGAGCATCCTACTGGCCGTCCGGTGCGGTCGGTGATCGGCGAGTGGGGGAGGGAACAAGTTCGTACGAAGATCGGCTGGGTGGGCATCGACTGCGCCCTACGTGAATCTGCTGATCAGAGCAAGTGCCCGGCGACGAGTTCCGCGATATCCGCTAACCCTCCAGCCCCCGATATGGGCCCCTCAGAAGTTCCGAGGACCGGAACATGTTCGAAGGTATGGGCGCCACCTGCTGTGGGATCGTTGCCGTGATCTGCTGTGACGATGAGCTGGTCATCACTTCGGAGTGCGCGGGCGATCGCCGCCAGCGCACGGTCGACGACCTCGAGTTCCGCTGCGGCGCGGGAGATATCGCCCGCGTGGCAGGACAAGTCGAATGCTTGAACGTTGGCGAATACCAGTCCCCGATCGAGGTGCGCGAGGACGGAAAGCGTGATCGCTTCAACGCTTCTGGTGTCCTGGGTCGGGTATCGGCGGCTCGCCATGTAGGGAAACAGCTCCGCAGTTTTGCCGACCAGAATGACACGCTGACCCGAAGTGAGGATTCGTGTCAGAAGGGTGTCGCCGACGGCAGTGTGCGGTAGGTGGGTGACGCGGTAGTGGCGTGAGTGGATCCCGGCCAGGCCATTGTTGAGGCCGTGCCGCCGGCGCCCGTTCAGGGTTTGTTCGCTGCGGGCGTAGCGGTCGAGGATGTCGTGGATGTGCCAGCCGGCTCCGGATCCGGCGATGACTCTGGGCAGATCGATGACAGCCCGAATTTTCGTGGCAATGGTGGTGACGTTGAGGGTGGGGGTTTGGTCGCGGGAGCCCAGGACGCACAGGCTCAAGCCCTGGTCGGCGTCGAGGTTGTCGTAGATGGCGATCGTCTCGTCGACAAGCAGGACACCAGTGTCGGTTGTGGTCACTGTGTGGTCGTCGAGCGCGGAACGCACTATCGGCCGAACATCGTCGAGGGTGCGGAGCTGGGGCTGGATATCCGCAGCGATCATTTCCAGGTGTCCGAGGTAGGAATCGGGCGCCACACATCTCGGGGTCAGCCGCGGAACGCTCGGCTGTTTCAGG
>JAFMQT010000610.1 GCA_017354515.1 Nocardia sp.
CACCGCGGCCATGGTGGCGTCCACGATCGTGCCCGCGGGTTCGTGAGCGTCGTCGTCCTGCTTCTGCTTCACGAATTTCGTGATCGTCACCCGTTTGGTGTCGAGGTCCTGTTTCACATAGTCGGAGCAGGGAGTGTCCCCGCCCTGATTCATCAGCTTCCGCACATCCGAACATCCGCTCAGCACAGCGGCGGTGAGCGTTGCCGCCAGGACGGCGCCGGTGAGGGTACGGGCGGGGCGGGAAATCATCTCGTCTCCTGGGCCAGGCGTGCACCGGGCCGATCCCGGTTGCGGTCAGCCTAAGCCGGATCCGGGCCGCGAGGGCGGGGACGGGCTAGAGGCGGGCCTCCGGCGGCATCTCGGTCGCCGAACCCGAGCCGAATCCCCGGACCATCGCGTCCTGGGTGAACGAGGCGATCAGGGCGCCCTCCTCGGTGCTGATCTGGCCGCGGATATGCGCGCTGCCGGCGCCGATGAAGGTGGCGTCGTGGTGGTAGCGCAGCCATCCACCCCAGCGCACCGGATCGTGGAAGGTGACGGTGATGGCCACCGGCGCGGTCGAGAGCGTGTAGTGCGCCTGCGAGGTACCCATGCCCGCGTGCGGGCGCATCGCGGTCGAAATGCCGAGGTGCCCGGTGAAATGCGCGAGCAGCGCGCGGCGCAACTCGTCGCGTTCGGGGATGTCCTCGTAGTGCAGCCAGGCGTCCACCACCGGCGGGCCCACCGCGTCCGGATCATTGATATCGGCGATATCGACGATGCGCACCTGCCGGCCCGGCAGCGGCAATCGCGGCGCCGGATGCGCCTGGTCCGGCCCGGGGACCGGAAGTCCGGCAGGAGTGTCGCGGCGGACCAGATCGGGCTGCGGTTCATCCAGCAGCACAGTGCAATCGGTGCGGGCCTTACCGCCCTGCTCGGCCCGGACATTCACACTGGCGTAGCTGCGCCCGACCTTGATCGGGGCGACCGTGAAATCCAATGGCACATCCGGTACCGCCGCCGAGACGAACAGTGCGTGCGCATTGCGCACACTGCGGCCCGGCAGCGCCTTGGACGCGGCGACGATGCTCTGCGCCAGGATCTGGCTGCCGTCCACGATGCGGCGTTCACCGCCATCGCTGTCGCCGGTGAAGCGTGCCGGATCGTCGGGGACAGGGACCACGTCGAAGATCTCCAGCATCCACGCCATCGACGATTCGCGCCGAGGCCGATCCGCTGCCGTCTCCGCGCCCGACCCGCTCATGGCCGTGCCCCTTCTGCCATGAGCGGGGGCGCTCCGTGGTTACGCTTCGCTGCCGTCTCCGCGCCTGACCCGCTCATGGCCGTACGCCCGTGAAGTGTCCTGGACCGATGCTCACCCGCGCGAGAGATTGATCGAACGCGATATAGCCGGCGATGCGCGCCGCCGGAGGATGCGGATCTCGATAGGTCCACGCCACCGATTCGTGTGCGGCGCCAGGGACCTTCCAGTACGAGGCCTGCCCCTTGAACGGGCAGATCGTGTGCAGACCCTCGACCGGCTCGAGCGCGTCGAGATCCACCGATTCGGGCGGGAAATACACGACCAAGCCGTGGTCCTGCTCGTCGACCAGCAGGCAGGCGTCGCTGGATGCCAGTGTCCTGCCGTCGAATTCGGCGGTGATGAGATTGGTCCTGGCCAGCACGTCGACCCGATAATCGGGTCGATCGCGGTAGCCATTGGGCAATTCGCTCATACCACCCGTTCTATCACCGCTCGGGTCCGGTTTCGACCGATTCGGTCCGGTGCGCGGCGGGCCGGCGTTGGTGCGGAGCAGTAGGGTTCCTCCGATGCGGGAGATTGAACTGGCCGATGGCGTGTCGACGGTGACGGATCGTTTGACGGCGGTTTCGCCGCAGCCGCCGATCTGGTTGGTGCTGGCGACGGCGGCGATCGCGCTGGTCGCGGTGGGTTATCGGCCGCTGTGGCGGCTGCTGCGAACCGGGGTGACCATCGCGCATGAGACTGGGCACGCGGTAGTGGCGGTGTGTACCGGCCGCACCCTCAGTGGGATCCGGCTGCATTCGGACACCTCGGGGGTGACCGTCTCGCGCGGCCGCTCACGCGGTTTCGGGATGGTCCTGACCACCCTGGCCGGATATCCCGCACCCTCGCTGGTCGGGCTGGGCTTCGCGGCGCTGCTGGCCTCCGGCTGGGAGGGGCTGATGCTCGGAATTCTGATCCTGGCCCTGGTGGCGGTGATCCTGGTGATCCGCAACCTGTTCGGATTCCTGGCGGTGCTGGTCGCCGGAGCGGCCGCGGTGGCGGTGTACTGGTACGGAAATGCGGTGTGGCGGGGCGTATTCGGCTATGTGGTGACGTGGTTCCTGCTGTTCGGGGGAATGCGCGCGGTGGTGGAACTGTGGCAGGTGTGGGCGCGCGGTGACGGCTCGGACGCCGATCAGCTGGCCTGGCTGACGCGGCTTCCGGCGCGGCTGTGGGTGCTGGTGTTC
>JAFMQT010000611.1 GCA_017354515.1 Nocardia sp.
CGATGGTGTGCTGACCGGCCTCAAACTCATGGCGCGGATGGCCGAAACCGGCCGTAGCCTGCGCGATCTGGCCGATGTCATGACCGCGGTGCCGCAGGTTCTGATCAACGTTCCGGTATCGGACAAGGCTGCTGTCGCGGCCGCGCCCGAAGTTCACGAGGCGGTTGCCGAAGCCGGGCGAGAGCTCGGTGACAACGGTCGAGTCCTGTTGCGCGCGAGCGGAACCGAACAGCTCATCCGGGTGATGGTGGAGGCCACCGATCCCGAGCGCGCCCGGCGGCTGGCCGATGACCTGGCGGGCTTGGTCGCCCGGGTCTGAACACGGGGACGGGGTGCGTTTGCCCGCTGGGGGTGCGGCTGCGGCGTATCTCGCCGAGGTGGAAGAACTGGGCAGTACTGGCTGAAATCGGTCACTGCGGAAAGAAATTCGCAGGTCCGGGGCAGTGCAATCGATGCTCGTCGGCTATCGTTGAGGCGTGGCGAACGCCATTGGCTCGCGGGAGGTCCCGAGGATCGAGGCGCGGCAGTGGGTCTGCCGAAGTATGGTGGACGCAGCAATTGCGACAGCGAAGCGTGGTTTCCGTAAGGGGGAAAGTGTGGACCTGCTGAAATCTGAAACGTCTCCGGCGCTCGGCAACTCCGCGAGTGCGGGACCTGCCTCGCCTGCCGCACCGGCACCGGCATCCGGCGATGCGCTGCGGGTCGATCCCGAGGCCATGGCCACCTATTCGGCCATCGCGAATTCGGTCTCCCAGCAGCTCACCGACGCGGCATCGGTCGCGGCCGGTGCTGTCGACGCGAAGCAGTTGATCGCCGATCTCGGCGTGGTCGGAGCCGATTTCGCGGCGAAGTTCACCGCCGCGGTCTCCGATCACGCACAGGCTCTGTCCACCGCGGGCCGCCTGGTCTCGGCCTACGGCAGCAATCTCGATGCCTACACCGCGGGGGTGCAGGGCACCGACGCGCATTCCGCCGCCGCCATCGGGAAGACGGAGCAGCAGATATGAGACGCGGAACAGGACTGCGGCGCCGGCCCGCCGCCGGCCGTGGCGATAACGCAACGCCCGCACAGTATTCCGATTCGGAAGTCGATCCGCCCATCGTGGCCACTCTGGTCAAGCCACTGCAGGAGTTGCGGGCGGCACTGGGGACCGGGGTCGCGACCCCCAATCCGGCGATTGCCACCGCCCTGTCCAGCGCCGCCAGCCAGGCCGCCGATACCGAGGGCCCGCACCGGCAGGGTGTGCACGCCCTGGAGTCCACCTGGACCGGCCCGGGCTCGGATGCCACCGTTCCGGCGATCCGGAAGACCCAAACCCAGATCGGCGATATCTCCGATCGTGGCCCCGCCTATCTGAGCGTGCTGCAGGACGCCCACGGCACCAGCGCGCGGGCGGCCGGTCGGGTCGATCAGATCATCGCCGACTTCCGCAGCGACGCACGCACCATCCTGGGTAACGCCAAATCCGCGCCCGACACCGACAAGCTGATCAACCGGGCCACGCACGCCCTGCGCTCGGCGATCACCACCGTCACCGCGGCGCGTACCGAAATGGACGATCACTCCCGGCGTCTGGACCAGATGGGCCCGCTCACCGTGACCACCCCGGCCGGATTGCAGACGTCCTCGACCGGCACCACCCCGGCCGCGCGGCAAACCGGCGAGACCTTCGATGGTCCACTGTCCAATTCGGAGGGTGACTCCTCCTCATCGTCACTGGGAGGCAACTCGTCCCAGGGCGAGAGCGAAACTCCGTCGAGCCCATCGTCGAGCTTCAACAGTCAGAGCCCGTCATCGACCAGCCCGAGCGGATACAGCGGTCTCACCGGGCAGAGCCCGCTGGGTGGTCAGAGCGGCGGGATGACACCACAGGTCCAGCTCCCGCCCGGTCAGCCGGTCGATCCGGCCCAGCTCGCCCAGCTGCAGCTCCAGCAGTTACTGGTGCAGGCCGGGGTGCAGCTCGGCACTACGGCGATCAACGCGGGTGTGAGTATCGGCACCGATCTGATCGACAAGATCGCCGAGGTCGGCAGCCACGCCATCGATACCGTGGCCTCCACCGGCGAGAAGATCGCCGATAAGGCGATTCCCAAGCTGCTCGACCCCGACGCGAAGGATGGCAAGACCGATCCGTCCGGAGACTCGGGTGATTCAACGGATCCGTCCTCCTCGGGGAAGTCCTCGGACAAGATGTTCGATTTCGGTGGGGGGATGGACAAGTCCGACTCCGATACGGGCGGTTCGATCATTCCGGATCCCTCCGATTCGGGTGCGTCGGGCTCGGACAAGGCCACCGGCGACCACAGTTCCTCCGGCGACCATGCTTCCTCGGGCGATCACACATCCTCCGGCGACACCGCGGACAATCCTGCTCCCCAGCGGGCCCCGGCCCCGGCTCCGGCCCCCGCCGCTCCGCCGGCCGCGCAGGCACCGCTGGCGGATCTGCCGCCGGCGGCGGACAATCC
>JAFMQT010000612.1 GCA_017354515.1 Nocardia sp.
GGGGTGCGGCATTACCCCGTGGCCCGGAGACCGGCGGCGCACCGGGCACCGGCGCGGCGGCTTTCCCGGCGGCGTCCTTGCCAGTAGCGGCCTGATTCACCACTACAGAAGCGACCTGATCGTGCTGGCGCACACTCAGCGCGGTCACCGTCACCGCACTGCCGACCACGACGAAGGCGGCGACCACCCGGATTCCGATGACCAGGCCGAGCCGGGTCGTATGAGTGGACATCGTCGAAACTCTCCTTGGTACTGAAGATCGTTACTGAATTCGTTACTGGTGTCGTCGTGGGGGTTTCGTCTCAGTGGCGTCGGCGCGGACGACCCGTCAGCTACCGGGCGCCGCGGCCGCCGGTTCGAAGACGCCTTCCAGATGCCAGACGCCGGTGAACCCGTTGAACGGACCTCCCACGATCAGGCTGGTCCACTGCAGGGTGAACGCCCGGGTCCCCGCGTCGTAACTCCCGGTCGCCGAAGGACCTTGCGGCGCATCCGATTTCGGCTGATCGAACCACTTCTGAGCGACCCAGTCCCAGACCCGCTGCACCTGCTGGGAACCGGCGACCTGCGCGTCCTGTCGCTCGGGTGGTTTCGGCGCGCCCTGGTTGAATTCCTGGTCGTTCCAGGAGGCGGCCCACGAGGACACGTCCGCGGTGAGCTTGCCGCCGGCCTCGCGCACCGTCGGAGGTGGCAGCGTCCGCCGGGTTTGCGGATCGACCGGATTGGTCGAGGTACCGAATTTCACGGCGAAGAACTTGGTCGGCTCGGTGATCGCCGCGGACAGTGAATCACCGCCCGCGAAACCGGGATTCGGCTCACTCTGGAATCCGCCGGTGCGCAGGCCGCCGCCGGTTCCCGGCCGCAGCAGCGTGGTCGAACCGCCCTGGGCCGGTGAATCCCCGTTGGGCATATACGGACCCTTGTCGGCAGTTCCACCCGGCTGCACCATGCGGAACCAGGTGCCGGTCACCTTGTCGCCCTGCACGGCGCCCGGGGTCAGCCGGAACAGTCCGACCAGTTGCTGGGGCGCGCTCGGCGAGGTCCCGGACGTGGCGCCCGCGGAGCACCCGCCGAGCACGATCGCGGCAACCGTGAGCGCGATCGCCGACCACATCGGGCGGCGTGCGCCGGGGGTCGGCGTACAGGAACGGGTCGGAAATCGGGATGGTGTCATGGCTGATCTCCCGCCTCATCGTGGGTTGTAGTCGTCTGGGCCGCAGTACCTTCGGTACGGCCGCCGGTGGGCAACCCCCACACCGAGGCGATCAGCACGATCACGCCCGGCACCGCGAAGAACCAGCCGAGTCCGCGAAATGCGCTGAACCCCAGCGGTTTTGTCGAATCATCCAGGGCCACAACGGCATCGAAGTGGCGCACATTGTCGTTCATGGCGCCGATCAGGTCCGCGAAATGGGAGGTCATCGGCTGCCACCGCTGTTCGAGTGCGGTGATCGCGGTCAGATCCGCCTCCGGATGCGCGGCCCGGATATCGGCGGTGAACCGGCTGTTCAACTCCCCGTCGGCGGCGACCAGGGTGACGAAATAGCCCTGGACCTTCCGCACCTCGGCATGGGTCAGAACCGGCCGGAACCCGTCGATGAGCGGCCGCCCGGCCGGGGCTGCCGCGAACAGCCCGCCGGCGAGGGGCACCACGATCAGTGCCAGCCCGATCAGCGCCGAGAATCCCCGCCAGCCGATCGGGCGCTGTCCCGCACTCGCCCGCCGCCAGCCGAATACGGCCGCTACCACCAGCCCCAGTCCGGCCAGCGTCAGCAACCACGGCAGGGTGCCCAATGGCGGAAGATCGGCCAGCAGCCGGTAATTGCCGCGGTTGCTGTCGATGGAGTCGAGGGTGCCGGACAGGTCGGACCGGATCCCCGGGTAATCGCGGACGAACCGATCGATCTGCGGATAGTTTCCCGGAATCAGCCCCTGCCCACGCAGCGTCTCGATATTGGTGCGGGCTCGGTCCAGGACCCCCAGATCATCGCGGTAACCGTCGATACTCGGCCGGGTGATGAACGGCGCGAAACCGGCGATCATGGCCTCCCCCTTGGCCGCTCGCGGGAACATCCCGGTCAGCAGCGGCGCGGCGATGAGCACCGCACCGACGATTCCCAGGATCGCGAACGGCGGCCGGGCCGTCGGTTCGGGTGCGGTCTCCACGGTCGAGACGTAGTCGGCATAGGACGGCAGACCGCCGGTGGATTCCGCGGCGGTGTGTGGTTCGGTAACCATCAGTCTCGCTTCCCGCCGGCGATGGCATCGGCCTTCACGAAAACCACCGCGGCGACCATCGCCAGCAGTAGCAGCGCCGGAATCACCCAGACCGGCTCGCGATTCTTACGAGGTAGGTCGATGGTTCTGGACGCCAGCGCGGGCGCGTCGGCATTCGCCACCGGAGCGGACGCGGGCGGCGGGGCACCCGGCGCGGGAGCGGGCGCACCCGGCACCGGAGCGGGAG
>JAFMQT010000613.1 GCA_017354515.1 Nocardia sp.
CGGGGGCCGAACCGGTGGCCGAGGCGGTCGCGAGCGCGCCGGTGGTCCTCGACGCGATCTACGATCCGTGGCCCACGCCGCTGGCCGCGGCCGTGCAGCGAGCGGGAAATACCGTCATCAGTGGGCTGCGGATGCTACTCGAGCAAGCATTCGGGCAGGTCGAGCAGTTCACCGGCAAGCCCGCGCCGCGCGCCGAGATGGCGGCGGCGCTGGAATTCGGTGATTCCTAGAACCGGTTCCAATTCTGCGATGTGGCAAGACAGGTTATGGTGATCGACATGAATTCGTGGGTGTTGCGTGCCGTCGTGCTCGGTGCGCTGGCCGTCGGGCTGCGGGTCGTGCTGGGCTTCGGCATGGTCTATTGGCCGACACATGGCAACTGGATGCGGATCCTGTGCCTGGTGGCGCTGGTGGTGGCCGGAGTGCTGTGGGGTCTGCTGGACGGTCGCGCTGATCGGCGGGCCAATCCGGATCCAGAACGCGGCGGCGAGGATCTGACGATGCGGTGGCTGAAGGCGGCCGTGGTCGGGGCGCTCGGCAGTGCGCTGGCGTCTTGGCTGCTGGACTTCGTGCCGAGCATCGATCTCGGTGACAACGGCGCGCTGTTCGAGTTCACCGCGGGCGCCGCGTTCATCGTGCTGATGATCTTCATCCCGGCGATGGTCGGCGTGGCGGTCGGCCGTTTCTTGGCGGGGCGTGAACAGCGCAAGGCCGGATCCTCGCCGGTGGGCGTGCCGGCCTGAGCTGTTCGGCGACCAGGTAGCCGGGCCGCGGTGCGCGCCGCGACCCGGATATCGCTGTGTCAGAGCAGGATTCCGCCGGTCCGGGTGTCCTCGCAGGCGATGGTCGCGTAGGCTGCGGCCAGCAGTGACGGATCGGGCCCCTCCATCCGGCCGGGTTTGGCCAGACCGTCGAGGACGACGAATCGGATGATGCCCGCGCGCGTCTTCTTATCGGTCTGCATACTCTCCAGCAGCTGGGGGAGCGCATCGGCGTCGTAGCCGGTCGGCAGTCCGACACTGTCCAGAATCGCGCGGTGCCGGTCGGCGGTCGCGTCGTCGAGACGACCGGCCAGGCGGCCCAATTCGGCCGCGAAGACCAGCCCGACCGATACCGCCGCGCCGTGCCGCCACCGATAGTGCTCGCGCCGTTCGATCGCGTGGCCGAGGGTGTGCCCGTAGTTGAGGATTTCGCGCAGACTGGATTCCTTCAGATCGGCGGCGACCACATTCGCCTTCACCTGGATGGCGCGGCGCACCAGCTCCGGCAGCACCTGCCCGGTGGGGTCCAGGGCGGCACCGGGATCGTGTTCGATCAGATCCAGGATCACCGGGTCGGCGATGAATCCGGCCTTGATGATCTCGGCCATCCCGGCGACGATCTCGTTGCGCGGCACCGTTTCCAGGGTGACCAGATCCACCAGGACGGCCGCAGGTTCGTGGAAGCTGCCGACCAGATTCTTTCCTGCCTCGGTGTTGATTCCGGTCTTGCCGCCCACGGCCGCGTCGACCATCGCCAGCAGTGTGGTCGGCACGTGCACCACCTTGACCCCGCGCATCCAGGTCGCGGCCACGAAACCGGCCAGATCGGTAGCCGCGCCGCCGCCCAGGCTGATCACCACATCCTGCCGGGTGAGCCCGATCCGGCCGAGCACCTCCCAGCAGAATCCGGCCACCGGAAGGTCCTTACCGGCCTCGGCGTCCGGGATCTCGATGCGATGCGCGTCGAGGGTCTCACCGTGCGCCCCGACGGTCTGCTCGGCCAGCGCCGCGCGCACGGCCTCGGCCGTTTCGGTGAGCGGCGGCTGATGGAATATCGCCACCGTGCGGACGCCGGGCTGGCGGGTGATCTGCTCGACCAGGTCACCCAGCAGGCCGCGGCCGATGATCACCGGATACGGATCGGCGGTGCGGACCTCGATGCGGGTGGGTTCACTCATATGTGCTGCTCCGATTCCTCTCGTGCGCGCCGTACGCGAGCTCGCCGGGCCCGGGCGCGCCGGGACTTTCCCGCCCCGGGGGCGGATTCGCGGCCGGACTGCTCGCCCGTGCGGGCGCCGCCGTCCGAATCGGCCGGAGGCCCGGATGCGGTGGATGCCGGCGGGGATGCGGCACCCGGATTCGGTGGTCCGGCGGCTCGCGTGGCGCTGCGCCGGCCCCGTCGGGATCGTGGATCGCCTTGTGCGGCCGCGGGCTTCGGTGCCGAGGCGGGCCGGCCACCGGTGGACGGGTGCGCCGGGGCGGGTGGGCCGCTGGCACCGGGGGTGTCCGGGCCGGTGTCGATGTTCAGTGAATTCTGCTGTGCCGGCTGATAATTGCGAGCGTTCCGGCGTCCCCCGCGACGTGAACGACGGGTGCGCCGTCGTGGCGCGCTGCCCGCTGATTCCGCCGCGGCCGCAGGGCCGGTGGTGGTATCCGCATGGGCGGTGGCCTCGTTGCCGGCCGGTGCCGATGCGCCGGAC
>JAFMQT010000614.1 GCA_017354515.1 Nocardia sp.
ATCCGGAGTCGGTGTCCCGGCTGATCCTGGTGGACGTGACGCCCGGCGCCGGCGACAATCCGGGCAAGACGGCGGCGATCACCGCATTCGTCAACGGCCCGGTCGATTTCGACAGTTTCGATCAGATTCTCGAACGAACCCTGACCCACAATCCCGGCCGTTCGGAGTCGTCGCTGCGGCGCGGCGTGCTGCACAATGCCCGGCAGCGCCCCGACGGCCGCTGGGAGTGGCGGTATGACCGCGAACGGCCCACTGCCGAAGGCACATATGAGTTCTCCGGCCTCTGGGACGATGTCTCGGCGCTGAAGATTCCCCTGCTGCTGGTGCGCGGTTCGCGGTCCCCGGTAGTCGACGACGCCGACGTCGCCGAATTCCGGCGCCGCCAACCCGAGGCCCGCGTGGTGACCGTCGACGGCGCCGGACATTCGGTGCAGGGAGATCGTCCCGTCGAACTGGCGACGATCATCGCCGACTTCCTGCGCGAGTGAGCCTCACAGCTCGTCGATGCGCGAGCGGATGTGCGAGATCAGCGCGGCCACAAGCTCTTTCGGCGCCCGCGGCGAGGACACCACGGCCAGTGGTGTCGGCTCGATGTCCTCGACCGGGATCAGTCGCACGCCGCTGCACACCGCCCATTCGGCCATAGCGCGCGGTGCGAACCAGATTCCATTGCCGCGCCGGACCTGGGTGAGGCATTCCTCGAGAGTCTGCACTACCGGTCCGCGCACAGCCGCCCGTCCATCCGGGCGCGGATCGGCGATCCTGTGGTCGAGCGCTTCGCGTGAGGCGAAGGCATCGACGATCACGACCGGATCCTCGGCCAGATCGGCCAGGGTCAGCGAGGTGCGCCCTGCCAACGGGTGAGTCTCGCAGAGCAACACCACGCGCGGATCGGATCGGATGGGCTCGGCCGGCAGCCGGGGTTCACCGGTCGGCAACCACATAATGGACGCGTCGGCGGTGCCGTCGAGCAGTTGCCGCATGGCCTCGATCGGGCGCAATGCCGTCGCGACCTCCACCTCCATTCCCGGATGCGCCGACTCCATCGATTCGGCGACTCGAATACTGAGCTGAGTGATGGTGAACGCCGCTGACACGAGCCGGATCCGGTGCTGCGGACCGGCAGCGGCGGCCCGGACGCGCTCGACCAATTCACCGATGTCCGCTAGCACCGCGGCGGCTCCGGCAGCCAGTTCCTCGCCGGCTGCGGTGAGGATGATGCCGCGCGATGTACGCACCAGCAGCGTCACCCCCAGCGCACGTTCGAGCAGCTGGATGTGCTGGGACAGCCCTTGCTGAGTCAGGTGCACGCGCGCGGCGGCCCGCGTGATGCTCGGCTCTCCGGCAACCGCCAGGAACGAGCGCAGATGCCGCGGATCGAGGTCGGTCACCGGATAACGATAGATCCTCGCACAATTGGGCAGGTTCTCAGAACATAGCGCCGTTGGCCCGCACGGTCTGACCCGATACCCAGCGCGCCTGCTCGCCCAGCAGCCATCCCACGACGGGTGCGACGTCATCGGGCCGGCCCAGACGCCCCTGAGGGCTGTGTTGGGTGGCGGCGGCAATGGATTCGGGTGTTTCCGCGGCACGGTAGAAGGAATCGTCGATCGGGCCGGGAGCGACGGCATTGACGGTGATACCGCGCGGGCCCAGTTCCTTGGCCGCGGCGAGCACCATCCGTTCGACGGCTGCTTTCGATCCGGAATACAGGCCGTAGGGGCCGGTCATGACCGAGGTCAGGGTGGTCGACAGCACGACGTAGCGACCGTTGTCGCCGATATGGCAGGCGGTGGCGCGCAGGGTGTTGAACGCACTGCGGATGTTGAGGTCGATGAGGTGGTCGAATTCTTCGTCAGTGACTGTGACCAGTGGCTTCTTGAGTACCGCGCCGGGGGTGTGTACGACGATATCGAGGCGGCCGTGGCGGGCGATGACCCCCTCGAACAGGGCGTTCACGTCGGCGGATACGGTCGCGTCCGATCGGATCGCCTCGGCCGTGACGCCATGCTTCTCGAGCGCCACCAGGGTTCGCTGTGCGGCTTCCTCGTCACCGGCGAAGCTGATCACTGTCGTCGCACCGCGGGCGGCGATATGTTCGGCGAACGCCGCGCCCTGATTGCGGCTGCCACCCACCACCAATGCGACCTGCCCTTCGAGGTCGCGAACCGTCTCGCCCATGCCTGCCTCTTTCTACTCGAATATGTTGGGGTCGTTCATGTTCGACCTGTCAGCCATCGTGCTCGCGTTGACGTCCGGCCGGAAACAGCAACACCTGATACGTGCCACAACGTGACCTTGTACCGGCAGCCGATCAGGCCGACCCGTAGGGCGGAAATCACCTACATCCCTTGTCCCGGGTTCCGCAGAATTCAGTAGGCATGGAGCGGCGTTTTCGGGCTTGACCTGCATGGACATGGGTGCACGCGCGAAGAAGGCGTGTATCTAGGCGACGGTAT
>JAFMQT010000615.1 GCA_017354515.1 Nocardia sp.
GCGGTCGCGGTGGATCCGCCGCAGCCGGTGTACGGAGCGGCCCCGCCGGACGGCCCGCCCGGCCCGGAGCAGCCGGCCAAACAGAATCAGGGGTGTCTGGCCGCCGGCGTGCTGCAGGGTAGCGACATCACCCAGGAACCGCCCGCGGACCGCGCCCTGGACCTGAAACAGGTGCGCGCCATGAGCACCGGCACCGGCGTCACCGTCGCGGTGGTCGATACCGGAGTGACCGCCAGTCCGCGGCTACCCAACTTGGTGCCGGGCGGCGACTATGTCACCGCCGGCGGCGACGGCCTATCCGACTGCGACGCGCACGGCACGCTGATCGCCGGAATCATCGGTGGTGCGGCCGATCCCGCGGACAAGTTCCTGGGGGTGGCGCCGGACGCCCGGATCGTCTCGATCCGCTACCGCTCCAGCGCGTTCGGTCCGGAGCATCCGGACAGCGGCGGCGGATCCGGCGATGCCACCCGCCAGATCCGCACCATGGCACGCGCGATCACACACGCCGCCAATCTCGGTGCGGGCGTGATCGTGGTGTCCCTACCGGTCTGTATGCCGGCGAATGCCGCTGCGGACCAATCTATGCTGGCGGCCGCCATCGGCTACGCGGTGCACGTGCGCGGTGCGCTGATCGTCGCGGGAGCGGGCAGTACCGGTGAATCGGGGTGCAGCCAGAATCCGGATATCGACCCGAGCCGCCCCACCGATACCCGCAATTGGAAAGGTGTGCAGACGATTTCGTCACCGGGCTGGTTCGCTCCGGATGTTCTGACCGTTGGATTCACCACCACGACCGGTGCCCAGATACCCGAAACCCTCTATGGTCCTTGGGTCTCGGTGGCGGGTCCGGGAACCGGTATCGAATCGCTCGGGCCCGGGCGCACCAGTGTGATAAACGGGGTGAGCGGGCAGGACAAACTGGTTCCGGTGGGCGGCGCCTCGTTCGCGGCGGCGTATGTCGCGGGGGTCGCGGCCCTGCTGCGGTCGCGGTATCCGAACGAGACCGCCGAGGAGATCGGCGCACGGCTGGAGGCCGGCGCGCATCAGCCGGCGCGTGGCATCGACAATCGAGTCGGTGCGGGAATGATCGATCCCGGCGCGGCCATGGGCTTCGCGGCGCCGCCGAAGGCGCCCGGGGATCTGTATCGCACGACCGCGTTGCGTGCCGGGCCCGCGTCGCGGCCGGTCGATCGGCGACCTGCGCTGATAGCCGTGCTGGTAGTGGTGGTGACGGTGGTGATCGGGTTGGGGGCCGCCTATGTGAACTCGACGGTCCGGAGGCGTGAGTGAGTGCTGTGAAGTTGGGTGTGGGCGCTCCCGAGCGTGCACCGCTGGGGGTGGTGGTGCTGGTGGGAAGCGTCGTGGTCGTGGGGTTGTGGGGACGGGTGCCGTGGTGGATCGCTCCCGCCGCGGCCGCGGTGGTCGCGACGACACTGACCGTCCGGGTAGGCGAACGCACCGCGGCCGGATGGCTGCTGGCCTGGCATACCTTCAGCTCCGGAAAACCGGCGCGGGCGCAGTCGCGCAGCCGGGCCGCGATACTGCGGGACGTCGAGGTCGCGGCCGGGGAATGCGGTGTGCGCGTGGACGGTTCGGCCTATGTGGCGATGATCCAGCTGGCCCCGAATCTGGATCTGCCGACGGTCGTCGCCGACCGGGAGCTCTACACCGAGGACACGGTTCCGGTGGCCGATCTGCTGCCGATGCTCGACCAGTTCGGTATCGGCATCGGGATCGATATCGTGACCACCGGTCAACGGGTGCGCCCGGCGGGCAGTTACACAATGCTCTACGACCAGCTCATCGGCCACAATCCGGTGGTCGGCGACCGGATGACCTGGCTGGTGCTCCGACTCGATCCCGAACGCAATCTCGCGGCCCTGACCCGGCGCGGCCCTGCTGCCGAAGCCGGCCCGCGGGCCTTGGCCTCTGCCGCGCACCGGATCTCGGCCCGGCTTCGTGAGCGGGGTATCTCGGCCCTGCCGCTGCCGGCGGACGCGATGGGTGAGGCCATCCGCGTACTGCACACCGGAGTCGAGCTGAGCGATCTGCGCGAACACTGGAATCGCCTGGAATCCTCGGTGCCGAGCCGCGGCGTGACCAGCTATGTGATCGACTGGCCGCATCTGGACGCCACCGGAATAGACGATTGCTGGTCCTGGAACCGCGGCCGCACCACCGTGGTCGTCAGCCTGGCCGAGGCGGAGGGTGCGCGAGGTCTGGTCCGGTTCGTGGGCCCGGAGATGCCGGTGTCGCCGCCGGACTATCTGCGGCCGCTGCCCGGCCGCCAGTCCGATGCGCTGCTCGCCAGTCTGGTGACCGCCACCTCCGTGCACGATGTGCCGGGGGCGGCGTTCCCCGGCGGCGCGCTCGCGCCCGCGGATCTGCCCGGACTCACCATCGCGGTCGGCCCGAGCGGTCAGATCCTCGGCTCCATCAGCGGCCGGCCCCGGCAC
>JAFMQT010000257.1 GCA_017354515.1 Nocardia sp.
CAGCTGCCAGGTATCGGTGTGCGTAAGGATTTCCAGGCCCGGTCCGGCCGTCGGCTCGGGGTGATCGCGCACCGCGACGGCGGCCTGGATCTGATCGTCTCGAGTTTCGATGATCCCGACGCCTGTGCCGTGCAGATTCCGCTGACCAGCGAGGAAGGCGCCGTCCTCGCCAATCTGCTGGGCGCGCCGCTACTGGTCGAGAAGCTGGAGGACGATCACCGCGACGTCCCCGGGATCACCACTCGTCAGCTGCCGATTCGCGATGAATCTCCGTACTCGGGACGCCAGCTCGGGCAGACGCGGATGCGGACCCGGACCAAGGCCTCGATCGTCGCGGCCATGCGTGCCGGGCAGATCTATCCCTCGCCCGGCCCCGATTTCGTCCTCGCCGCCGGGGACGTGCTGGTGGTGGTCGGTACTCCGGAGGGGCTGGACTCGGCCCTCGATATTCTGACCGCCGGGTGAGTCTCGGTGGAGGCGACCGCACTGGCCCTGTTCGAGCTCGGTGCGGTGCTGTTCGCGCTCGGGATCTTGGGGCGGGTATCCGGGCGGTTCGGGATGTCGCCGATCCCGTTCTATCTGCTCGGCGGTCTGGCCTTCGGGCACAGCGGTGTGCTGACCGTGCGGGCGGCCGCTGATTTCGGGCATATCGCCGGTGAGATCGGCGTCGTGCTGCTGTTGCTGCTGCTCGGATTGGAATACACCGCCCCGGAACTGGTTTCGGGGATGCGCAAATCGTGGGTGGCGGGGCTGATCGATATCGTCGCCAACGCCACACCCGGTGTCCTCGTCGCACTCGTACTGGGCTGGGGGATGACCGGGGCCATCACGATGGCCGGGGTCACCTACATCTCGTCGTCGGGAATCGCGGCGAAGGTGCTCAACGATCTGGGTCGGCTCGGCAACCGCGAAACCCCTGTCGTGCTGTCGATCCTGGTGTTCGAGGATCTGACGATGGCGCTGTTCCTGCCGATTCTCACCACGATTCTGGCGGGGGTCGGCTGGCTGGCGGGGATGCGTTCGGTGGCGATCGCACTGCTGGTGATCAGCGTGGTGTTGCTGATCGCCCTGCGCTACGGCCGCTACGTCTCGGCCATCGTGGACAGCAACGACCGGGAGGTGTTCCTGCTGCAACTGCTCGGCTCGGCGCTGCTGGTCGCGGGTCTGGCATCGGCGCTCAATGTCTCCGCGGCCGTGGGTGCCTTCCTGCTCGGTATCGCGATCTCCGGTTCCACCGCGCAGAGCGCGACGAAACTGCTGGAGCCGCTGCGGGATCTGTTCGCGGCGATCTTCTTCGTCGCCTTCGGCCTCAATACCGATCCGCGGGCGATTCCGGCGGTGCTGGGCTGGGCGATCGTGCTCGCGGTGGTGACGACAGTGACCAAGGTGGGCACCGGGTGGTACGCGGCGGCGCGGCAGGGCATCGCCCCGTTGGGGCGGGCGCGGGCCGGGGCGGCGCTGGTCTCCCGCGGCGAATTCTCGATCGTCATCGCCGGACTGGCGGTGTCGGTCGGCGCCGCGGACACCAGACTGGCGGCGCTGGCCTCGGCATATGTCTTGCTGATGGCCGTGCTCGGACCGGTCGCTGCGAGGGTCGTCGAACCGGTGGTGCGGTCAACGCGGCGACTGGCTGCGACCACCCGTTGAGCCGGCCACTGCCGCGGGGTCTTCGGTGGTCGGATTCGACTGCGGCGCAACCATATTCGGTGTTTCTGGACGATGCTCGCGCAAGCGCTCCAGCCGCAGCGCCACGGTCACCGCGAACGCGCCCACTACCAGGCCGATACACAGCGCGATCGCATGGCCGTAGTCGGTGAAGGTGCGGTTGTGCCAGGCCGCGAATCCGTACCAGCACACCAGGATCGCGGCCCACAGCGCGCGCGGAATCCCGCGCAGGTGATAGGTCAGTGCGCCCAGTACCGCGGTGGTGCCGTAGGAGGTGCCGACATCGGTGGTCATCACGATATGGACCGGGATGAGCTGATGGTGCACCGCATAGGACAGTCCGGTCGCCACCAGCAGCGTGGCCCCGACATGTCCGCCGGCGAAGACCAGAATCCAGCGCACACTGCCGAGCCAGCGCTCGGCGAAGGCCATCAGGGTCACAAAGATGAGGATGGTGGTCCAGGGAAAGCCGCCGTCGGTCCAGAATGCCGAGGCCACCAGCACCTGCACCGGCTCCCGCCGCAGATTGTGCAGATTGGTCGACGCGGACAAGATCAGGCGATGTGCCGCCGAATCGCTGACCCCGCGCAGCGTCCACCAGGTGATGAACAGGGTGAACGAGTACGCGACCGCGGCCGGCGCGCCGGCCAGATGGGCGTGGACGGCCCGTCCGGACCGGCGCATCCGCTCGGGTCCGTGCCACCAGTCCACTAACCGTTGCCGTCCGTCGGGTATGTCGATGACCCGGGTCCACGGGGACCGATACCGCTGCGGTGGCGAGAGTGTCACCCTGCCAGTGTGGCGCGCGGCGCCCCGGCCTGCCCGCTGACCCGCACAATCGCGTATCCGGCACGATCGTGCGGGGCGCGCGTCCGGTCAGCGGCGGTGGTGGTGCGGGTCGGGAGCCGAGCGGGTGTAGTCATCGTAGGCCCGCTCGCGGTATCGGTCCTCGATCCGGGACTCACTGCTGGGCCAGTAGCGGCTGGCCTGCTGACCTTGGATGCGGGTGAGGTCGGGTTCGCTCACCTCGGTGGTTCCGACTTGCAGGAACAGCAGGATCGTGACCATGCTGACGCTGATGATCAGCGGGGTCAGCAGCTGGTTGGCCTGAGCGCCCGAGGGCATCACCATATGGTCGCTCATATTGGCGTGCATGGCGTACATGCCGGTGTAGTGCATTCCGCACACCGCCATGCCCATGATCATCGCCGAGCCGACCGCCGCCGGAACGCCGTGGATGTGCAGTGCGAACCACAGCGCCGCGGTCGCGGCCACCACCGCGATCACGATGGACCCGAGCACCACCCAGGGGTCGTAATGCATCGAGACATCGGATTTCATCGCGTACATGCCGGCGTAGTGCATTCCGGCCACACCCAATCCGGTGACCGCACCACCGGACAGCAGCGCCGAGGTGGCGCCGCGCAGTCGTACCACCAGCGACAGTCCGATCCACACCACGACGACGGCGAGAACCGCGCTGATCAGGGTGATCGGAACGTTGTAGCGGATGGTCGCGCCGCGGACCGAGAACCCCAGCATGGCGATGAAATGCATGACCCACACGCCGGTACCACCCAGTGCGATCGCCGCGGTGATGATCCATCCGCGCCGGTGCGGATTGGCGCGCGCCCGGACCATACAGCGCAGCGCGATCAACGAACCGATGACTGACATGAGATAGCCCAGCCCGGGTGTCAACCACCCATAGGTGAACTGGTCGATTTGAAGCATGCGGACTCCTTGCCGGAACGAACATCACGGGGACGGTGTCCCGGTGACCCAGCCGACATTAGCCACGAACTCGCAGGTAGTAAATTTCCCGAATAAAAATCATTCAAAAAATCTGCCAATGTTGCGGCAAGTGCGCTGGTAGGTACCCAGATGCTGCCCGGTGGCTCAATTGCGACATTCTGGTTTCGTCCGCGTTTTCTACAGTAGCGGAGGTGGGCGCAGGTCGAGCCGTTTCATCAGCCGATCGACCACATCCGGCGGCATTCCCGATTCGCGCCGGGCGGCCAGAGCCTCGGTTCGCCCGGCCTCGAGGACCTCGTTGCTGATAGTGCGCAAGCGTCCGCGCAATTGGAGGGCCTGGGTCACGGCCTTGGCCTCGTCGGTGGCCTCGGCCGCCTCCGGATCGGCGCGTTCGAGGCGTCTCTCGACGGTGTCGCGCAGCCGCGCGACCACCTCGTCGGGAAGATCCTCGTTATCGGCGATCTCCTCCAGGCGGGCCAGTTCCGCGCGCAACACCCGCGTCCACAAGCGCCGCTCCAGCGCGCGCTCGGCCTCGGTGTCGGCTCGCACTCCGGTCCAGCGCGCCGCCAGCGGCAGGGTGGGCCCCTGTAGCAGCAACGTGAACAGAACCACCGCGAAGGCGATGAACAGCATCTCGGTGCGGCCGGGAAAGTTGCCTCCGGTGCTGGTGGTCAGCGGAACCGCCAGCGCCAGGGCCACCGTCGCGACCCCGCGCATTCCGGCCCACCAGGTCACCACGGCCTCACGCCAGGTGTAGGGCTCATCGGCGCGGCGCCGACGCCACCAGCCGCGAAACACGGCGGTTGTGGTCAGCAGCCACACCAGGCGCAGTCCGACGACGACCGCGATGACCGCGCCCGCGACCCCGAGCAGTCGCGGCCAATCCGGTCCCGTAGTGGCCAGTACGGTGCTGAGTTCCAAGCCGACCAGTCCGAAGGCCATGCCGGTGACGAGCAGTTCGATCACATCCCAGAACGAATCACCCACGATCCGATATCCGGCATCGCTGAAATCGGTGGCCGCGTCGGTCAGATACAGCGAGCACACCAGCACCGCCAGCACCGCCGAACCGTGCGTCTCCTCGGCGAGTCCGTAGGCGGCGAACGGTAGTAGCAACCCTAGGGCGACCTGCCAGGGCGCCTCGTTCAGCCGCCGCATCCCGATGCTGCCGGCCCACCCGATCAGGAGTCCGACGACCACGGCCACCAATGCGGACACCACGAAATCGACGACGGTGTGCCAGGTCGAGAAGCGGCCGGTCACCACGGCCTGGACCGCGACGTTGTAGAGCACGACCGCGGTGACGTCGTTGAACAGACCCTCCCCCTCGAGGACCGAGACCAGACGCCGGGGCAGGCCGAGTCGGTCGGCCAATGCGCTGACCGCCACCGGATCCGGTGGCGCCACCACCGCTCCCAGTGCGAACGCGGTGCCCAGCGGCAGTGCCGGATACCAGAGGTGGAAGACCGCGGCTACGGCGGCCGCGGTCGCGATCACCAGTACCACGGCGCGCAGGACGATCGCTGCGGAGTTGTCGGCGAACTGCTGCCAGGAGGTCCGCCGGGCGGCGGCGTACAGCAGCGGTGGCAGGACCAGCGGCAGAATCAGATCCGGGGACAGGGTGATATTGGGTACGAACGGCAGCACCGCCATGATCAGCCCGAAGACCGTCATCACCACCGCGGGCGCGGTTCCGAGTCGGCGTGCCAGCGGCTGGGCCAGGATCGTTGCGAATGCCAGTGCCAGAAACAACGCCAACTGTTCCACAGCGAATCAGCTTATGCCGCCGCCGGTGTCCGCCGGTTCAACGGCTCGCGATCGCCCGGCCGGGAGGGACGGATGCCCCATCGCAAAGACGCTGCCACCCAAAGGGATTGGGTGGCAGCGTCAGTGCGGTTTCGATATCTCCGGAAGATCAGTCCAGATAGTCGCGCAGCACCTGCGAGCGGCTCGGGTGGCGCAGTTTGCTCATCGTCTTCGACTCGATCTGGCGGATGCGCTCACGGGTGACCCCGTAGACCTGGCCGATCTCGTCGAGGGTGCGGGGCTGGCCGTCGGTGAGGCCGAAGCGCAGCCGGACCACGCCGGCCTCGCGCTCGGACAGGGTCTCGAGCACCGACTGCAGCTGGTCCTGCAGCAGGGTGAAGCTCACCGCGTCGACCGCGACCACGGCCTCGGAGTCCTCGATGAAGTCGCCGAGCTGGCTGTCACCCTCGTCGCCGATGGTCTGATCCAGCGAGATCGGCTCGCGGGCGTACTGCTGGATCTCGAGGACCTTCTCCGGCGTGATGTCCATTTCCTTGGCGAGCTCTTCGGGCGTGGGCTCGCGACCCAGGTCCTGCAGCAACTCGCGCTGGATCCGGCCCAGCTTGTTGATGACCTCGACCATATGCACCGGAATGCGGATGGTGCGGGCCTGGTCGGCCATGGCGCGGGTGATGGCCTGGCGGATCCACCAGGTGGCGTACGTGGAGAACTTGTAGCCCTTGGTGTAGTCGAATTTCTCGACCGCGCGGATCAGGCCCAGATTGCCTTCCTGGATCAGGTCCAGGAAGGCCATGCCGCGGCCGGTGTAGCGCTTGGCCAGGGACACCACCAGACGGAGGTTGGCCTCGAGCAGGTGATTTTTGGCCCGGTTGCCGTCGCGCATGATCCACTGCAGGTCGCGCCGCTGCTGGGTGGGTGGCTTCTCGCCCTTCTCGGCGAACTCACGCAGTAGGTCGGTGGCGTAGAGGCCGGCCTCGATCCGCTTGGCGAGTTCGACCTCCTCCTCCGCGTTGAGCAGCGCGACCTTACCGATCTGCTTGAGGTAGGCGCGCACCGAGTCGGCGGAGGCGGTGAGTTCGGCGTCCTTGCGGGCCTGGCGCAGGGCCTCGGACTCCTCCTCGTCCCAGACGAAATCGCCGGAGGCCTTGTCCTTCTCGGAGGGCTCGTCCGCCTCTTCCTCCTCGGCGTCGTCGCCGACGGAGGCCGCCACGGCCAAGACCTCGCCCTCGGTCAGGTCGTTCTCGGAGACCTCCAGGTCCTCGAGCTCGATCGACTCGTCCTCGGTACCTTCCTCGGACTGTTTGGCCGGGGACGTGGCCTTCTTGGCGGCCGTCTTCTTGGCCGGAGCCTTCTTGGCCGTCTTGGGCGTGGCGGTCTTGGCGGCGGCCTTCTTTGCGGCCGTCTTCTTCGCCGCTGCCTTCTTGGCCGGAGCCTTCTTCGCGGCAGCCTTGCGGACCGGCCGCGCGGCGGCGCTGGTCTCCGGTGAGTCGGCGGCTTCGGCCGATTCGGCGGTCT
>JAFMQT010000616.1 GCA_017354515.1 Nocardia sp.
GTGTCATGGGCGCGATTCCGCCGAGTGCGAACGCCACCTGGTTGTTCGACGAGTTCCTGCGGCAGTTCGTGCTCTGGTACATCTCCGAGTTGCGGATGCCGATCAGCATCGAGATTCCCCAGACCAACCGGTAGCCCGGACCTGGTGAGCACGATGCGACACGGATCGGCATTGACCGCGATCCGGCGGATCGCGGTCGGCATCCTGGTGGCCGCCGCGGGCGTGGTGGGAGCGCTCAGCGCCGGGCTCGCCGCCGAGGCACACGCCGAAACCGGAGTGGCACAGGATATTTCTCCACTTCAGGCACGGATCGCCGCGCCGGTTTCGGCGGTGCTGTTCTGGCCGGACAGCACCGACCGGTGGGCATCATGAGCAGCCCCTGGCTCTGGTACGTCTCGCGGTCCGGCGGGGTGGTCACCATGGTGCTGCTGACCACGGTGGTGGTCCTCGGGATCGTCACGTCGGTGCGGCCGAACCCGCATCACGCGGGGCCGGCGATCGCGATGGGCCTGCACCGCACCCTGGCCCTGGGCAGCACGATATTCCTGATCACCCATATCGGGACCGCGTTGATCGACACCTATGTCCCGATCGGCTGGGTGTCGGCCGTGGTGCCGTTCACGTCGTCGTATCACCGGACGTGGGTGGGCCTGGGCAGTATCGCCTTCGACCTGTTCGCAGCGGTCATCGTGACTTCGCTGCTGCGCCATCGCCTTCCGACCCGGCTCTGGCGCCTGGTGCACTGGTTCACCTACGCGATGGCGCCGATCGCTGTGGTGCACGGGCTGATGATGGCGACCTGGTCCCAGCCCGTCCTGCTCGCGATCACCGCCGGCTGCGGTGCGGTGATGATCGAGACGGTGGCCTGGCGGCTGCTGCGTCCCGATCCCGCCGCGCGGCGGCGCGCGGACATCCTGGCGCAGGAGTGGATATGAGCGCGATCGCCGAACTGCTGACGGCCGCCGGGTTGACCGGACGCGGTGGGGGCGACTTCCCCACCGGCGCCAAGGTCGAGCTGGCCGAGCGGCACGATGCCGAACTGATCGTGAACGCCTGCGACGGGGAGCCGGGGGCAGCCAAGGACGGCTGGGTCATCACCCATCATCTGCCGGAGGTGCTCGACGGGGCGCGCCGGCTCACCCGCCGGCGGATTCGCGTTGCCGCACATCGTGGTTCGCGAACCTTGGCCACCCTGCGGGCCGCGGGCGTGGACACCGTATCCGTCCCGCGCCGCTACGTCTCCTCCGAGGAATCGGCGCTGACCCGATTGGCGCACGGCGGCCCGGCGCGTCCGGTGATGCGTTACCGGCCGGTCACCGCGGGCAGCCGGACGAAACAGGGCCGCCCACTGCCGCCGACGTTGGTCCTCAACGCCGAAACCGTATGGCGGGCACAGCAGATCATCGAACGCGGGCCGGCGTGGTTCCGCTCGTTCGGAACCGCGCGCGAGCCCGGGCCCCGCCTGGTCACCCTCGTCGATGGGGTCGCCGCTCCCGGGACCTACCCGGTGGAGGCCGGGATGCCGGTACGCGAGATCCTGGGGCTGGCCGGCGGCTGCACCGGCAGCGCGCGGGCACTGTGGATCAGCGGGCTCAGTGGCGGATTTCTCCGCGCCGAGGACGCCGAGACGGCTACCTGGTCGCGAGTGGGACTGCGGCCCTACGGAATTCGACCCGGCGCGGGCACCGTCAGCGTGCTGGCGGCCGGGTCCGATCCATGGGTCCGGGTGCGCGCGGCCCTGACCTATGCCGCCGGCGAGAGCGCCGGGCAGTGCGGACCGTGCATGTTCGGCGTACCGGCCGTCCGCGACGATCTCGAGCAGCTGGCCTCGCCGGAGCCCGAGGGTGCGAACGAGCGGCTGCGCCGTCACCTGTCCCAGCTGACCGGCCGGGGCGCCTGTCATTTCCCGGACGGTATCGCCGGCCTGCTCACCTCGGCACTCGAGGTGTTCGGTCCCCCGACCCTCCCCTGATACTCGCCCCCTGCCCAAGCCGAGCACCGTCCAGGAGGACACCGTGTCGCTGATCAATCGCCTGCTCGGCACCGCGGCCCCGTCGCGGTCAGCCACCTTGGCCGTCGACCGCACCGCATGTGCCGGGCACGGAATCTGCGCCCATATCCTCACCGGCACAATCGATCTCGATGACTGGGGTTATCCGATCATATCCGCGGACGAACCCGATCCGGATCTGGCGGCGGAGGCGATCAAGCTCTGCCCCGCCAAGGCCCTGCGATGGATCGACAGGGCTTGACGGGGCGTCGGAACTATCCGCCGAATGCCGCCGAGCCCAGATCGATCTGGTCGAGTACATGCTGAATCAGATCCCACACGCCCACGGGTGACTTCCTTCCACTCCGGCAGAACAACCTGCCACCGCAATTCCCATAATGAGAATTGCCAATTACATACACACTCTAGAACAGTGAACTCGCCAAATT
>JAFMQT010000258.1 GCA_017354515.1 Nocardia sp.
CGGTGCGCCCTCGGGCAGCACGGGCTGCCCCTGGACCGGAAGTGATTGCAGCGCGGCCAGATAGCCGCCCAGGTAGATGCGTTCGGTTTCGCTGAGCGTCGGCGCGGGGCCGGTCTCCAACCCCAGCATCGTCGCCAGCGGATGTGGCGCGACGTCTCCCGGAATCGGGACCGAGGTCGGCTGCGGCGGCGCCGCGGGTTCGGGCATCGGCGCCACCCGCCGCACGGTCACCGCGCACACCTTGAATTCCGGCTGCAGCGAATCGGGATCGACGGCGTCGTTGGTGACGGCATTGATGGTCAGATATTCGCCCTGTTCGTCATTCCAGTGGAACGGCGCGAAACACGCGCCGGGCCGCACTCGATCGCTGATTCGCACCGGAAGTACGGCACGGCCGCGGCGAGAAGAGATTTCGACATGGTCGTCGGGCCGGATGGCCAGCCGCTCGGCATCCTCGGGATGGATTTCCACGAACGGTCCGGGATCGAGCTTGTTCAACTTCGCGACCCTGCCGGTTTTGGTCATGGTGTGCCATTGATGCTGCACCCGGCCGGTATTGAGCAGGAATGGATAATCGTCGTCGGGCATCTCGTCCGCCGCCATATGCGGCCGCGGCCAGAACACCGCCCGGCCGCTCGCGGTGGGAAATCGCAGACCATCGGTGCGATACCGGATCGGATTGCGCCGCCGGTCCGGATCCGGGCACGGCCACTGCATCGGTCCTTCCCGCAGTGCGGGATAACTCATCCCGCTCAGGTCGTAGCCGGTCACCGGATTCGCGAATCGGCGAATCTCGTCGAAAATCTCCGCACTGGAATCGAATTCGAATCCGGGAAAGCCCATAGCGGTGGCGATTCGCGCGATCCACTGCCAGTCCGGTACGGCCACACCCACCGGATCGACCGAGCGCTGCAGCAGAGTTACCGTGCGTTCGGAATTGACCTGCAGCCCCTCGGCCTCGGCCCACAGGGTGGCCGGGAGCAGCAGATCGGCATAGGCGTTGGTGGCGGTGTCGGTGAATACGTCCTGCGTGATCACCAGTTCCGCGGCTTCCAGCCCCGCGATGACGGTCTTACGATTGGGCACCGTCGCCACCGGATTACTGCAGATGATCCAGCACGCCTTGATATCTCCGGTGGACAGTTGCCGGAACATCTCGACGGTGCCGCGCCCGGATTCGGCGCGAATCGTCCCCTCCGGCAAACCCCATTCGGTTTCGGTGAATCGGCGATCGGCCTCGTCCAGCGCGCTGCGCTGCCCAGGAAGTCCGGGGCCCATATAGCCCATTTCCCTGCCGCCCATGGCATTCGGCTGCCCGGTGAGCGAGAACGGGCCCGATCCGGTCCGGCAGATGGCGCCGGTCGCCAGATGCAGGTTGCAGACCGCGTTGGTATTCCAGGTGCCGTGGGTGGACTGATTCAATCCCATCGTCCACAGCGACATCCATTCGCCCGCGGCGCCGATCCAGGCGGCGGCGGTACGAATATCGTCCTCGGCCAGCCCGGTGATCTCGGCGACCCGCGCGGCCGGATAGTGGGCCAGGAATTCCGGCATCGCGTCCCAGCCCTCGGTGTGCGCGGCAATGAATTCGGCATCGATATCGCCGTTCTCGACGAGCAGATGCAGCAGCCCGTTCAGCAGCGCCAGATCGGTACCGGGTGCGATCTGCAGAAACAGATCGGCGCGATCGGCGGTCGCGGTGCGCCGGGGATCGACCACAATCAGTTTCGCACCCGCCTTGAGCCGATCGGCCATGCGCAGGAACAGAATCGGGTGGCAATCGGCCATATTCGCGCCGATTACGAAGAACAGATCCGCATGATCGAGATCGTCATAGGAGCCGGGCGGCCCGTCCGCGCCCAGCGATTGTTTATAGCCGGTCCCGGCACCGGCCATACACAGGCGCGAATTCGATTCGATATTGATCGTGCGCAGATAACCTTTGGCCAGCTTATTGGCCAGATATTGCGCCTCCATGGACATTTGGCCGGAAACATACAGTGCGATCGAATCCGGTCCGTGCGCTGCCGCGATCGCGGTCAACTTCTCGGCCGCCAGCCGGACCGCGTCGTCCGCGGGCAGCACTCGGGGCTCCTGGCCGCGAGCGGGCCGGTGCAGGGCGGTGGTCATGCGGCCGGGAGCGGACATCAGCTCCAGATGGGTCGAGCCCTTCGTGCAGAGCCGCCCGGAGTTCACCGGATGCTCCTTATCGCCGCCGACCTTCTCGAGCACGGTCGCACCGGATTCGTCGCGTCCGGTCCGCACGGTGATACCGCAGCCCACACCGCAGTACGAGCACGCCGTGCGCACGGTGCTCGGGGTGTTCTCGGTGGAGCCGGACATGGCCCCGATAATGGCGATCCGTCGTTGCGGTGGATTTACCGAAGGTTATCGGCAGATCACGATAATCCTCACCGGTGTCAGGATGGACTGGTGAGCTCCGCGGGTCGATGCTGGTCGGGGGCCGATTCCCGAACCGCGACCGGATCGGGCGGTGACAGCGATCACTACAGCTTGTAACCGCGGTGCAGTGCCACGATGCCGCCGGTCAGGTTGCGCCACTTCACACCCGACCATCCCGCGTCGGCGAGCCGCACGGCCAGCTGCCGCTGATTCGGCCAGACCCGGATCGACTCGGCCAGATAGACGTAGGCGTCCGGATTACTGCTGACAGACCGCGCCACGCGCGGCAGCGCCCGCATCAGATATTCCATGTACACCGTGCGCAGCGGTGCCAGGACGGGGGTGGAGAATTCGGCCACCACGATCCTGCCGCCCGGTTTGGTCACCCGGAACATCTCTCGCAGCGCCACATCGGGTTCCGAGATATTGCGCAGCCCGTAGGAAATGGTGACCGCGTCGAATACGTCATCGGCGAACGGCAGCGCGGTCGCGTCCGCGTTGACCATCGGCACCTGCCGGGAACGGCCCG
Source organism: Nocardia sp. (assembly GCA_017354515.1). Lineage (GTDB taxonomy): Bacteria > Actinomycetota > Actinomycetes > Mycobacteriales > Mycobacteriaceae > Nocardia. The sequence goes on from JAFMQT010000258.1 coordinate 2,933, forward strand.
CCTCGAGCATGCCCTTGGCGAAATCCGCGGCCACACACCAGGCGCCTGACTTGCGCATCTCCACCGTCGAGACTCCGGTCCCGGCCGCCAGATCCAGCACCCGCTCCCCGGGACGCAGCGCCAGCGCCTTGCGGGTGGCCCACCGCCAGTACCGGTCCTGTCCCGCGGAGAGCACCGTATTGGTTACGTCGTACCGCTTCGCGACCCCGTCGAACATGGTCGCGACCTCGTGCGGTCGCTTATCCAGCGAGGCCCGGAACGACTCTGTCTTCGCCACGGGAAATGACCCTACGTGAGCCTCACGCGGTGCGATGCAGGGCCTGTGTTCCGCCGATCACGTCGTGGTAGTGACCCATCAGCTCGGTGCAGATCGCGGGCCAGGTGCGGTGCAGGACGGATTTGCGTGCGGCAGCGGCGAATCGGCCGCGCTGGCCCGGATCGCGAAGCGCGGCAACCGCACTGGGCAGCAGTTCACCGAACCGATCGACCGGCAGCAGATATCCGTTGCGGCAGTGCGAGATCAGATCGCGCGGCCCGCCCGCATCGGGACCGATCACCGGAACGCCGCAGGCCAGCGCCTCCTGCACACCCTGGCAGAAGGTTTCGTGCTCACCGGGATGCACCATCAGATCCAGACTGGCATAGGCGCCGGCCAGTTCCTGGCCGCCGAGTTCGCCGGTGAAGATCGCGGACGGCAGCATCTTCCGGAGGCGGGCGCGCTCAGGCCCGTCACCCACCACGACCAGCTGGATATCGGGATCGTCGGCCAGCACCGCAAGCCGGTCCACATGCTTCTCCGGCGCCAACCGGCCCACGAATCCGACAACCAGCCGGTCCGGATCGGCCCAGCTGTCGCGCAATTCGGCGGAGCGGGCCGAGGGTGCGAACCGCACCGCGTCCACACCCCGCGCCCACCGGTGCACCCGGTCGATGCCGTGCCGGTCCAGATCGGCCATCGCCGCCGTCGACGGGGCCAGGGTCCGCGCCGCGCGATTGTGGATGCGCCGCGTCCACGCCCACGCCGCCCGTTCGGCCGCGCTCAGACCATAACTGGAGGCGAATCCGGCGACATCGGTCTGATACACCGCCACCGCGGGTAGATCGAGCCGCAGTGCGGCCGCGGCACCGCCGGCGCCCAGCAGGAACGGGGAGGCCAGATGCACCACATCGGCGTCGAATTCCTCGATCGCGGAGGTCAGCAGCGGTTGCGGCAGGCCCACCGGTAGTGAACTGATCTTCGGCACCATCACCGCCGGCACCCGGATCACCGGGAAACGCCCGTGCGAGCGCGGGGCCGGCGGCTCCCCGCGCACCGCGTCCGGAGCGATGACCAGCGCGTCGTGCCCGTGGCGATCCAGATGATCCAGGATCTGCAGGACCGAATTCACGACGCCGTTCATATTCGGCAGAAACGATTCGGAGACGATCGCTACACGCACATTCGTAGTGTGCGATGCGCGGGCGAGCGCGGACCCCACACCTGTGTAACCGGGATGCGAAGTTCGGGCGAACACCTGTTGAGTCACGCGGTCGCCGCCGGGGCGCCGCGCTCGGCGTCGCGCCGCCGGATCCGCCGCAGCAGCCACAGCAGCGGCAGTGCCACCGCCCACACCACCACGATCACCGACAGCGCCGGGATGATCGCCACCCGTGCGTCCCGGCCGGCGACCCGGACCAGATCCGGATCGCTGCGGGAGTACTCGACATTGATCCGCTCGCCGACGGTCAGTTTGGTGGGATACAGCACCCCGAGTTTGGGATTCTGGGTGACGCCATCGGGGGTGACGAAGGTGACCGCCGACCGCAGCCGGCCCGCGGAGAGGACTTCGGCGCTGGTCGTGCCCTTATCGGAGCTGATCAGCCAGTCGTCTCGCCAGGCCGCGAGCACCAGCAGAACCGACAGCACACTCACCACCGTGGCGATGGTGATGATGGTGATCCGGGTCCGGCGCAGCCGCGGCGGGACAGGCTGATCCTGATCCTCGCGCTCGGCGGACTCGGTGGTTTCGGACATCGCATCAGGCTATTGCATGGTTCCGATAGCCTGTGCGCTCATGTCCCGAAACTTCCGCTTCACCGTGTCCTACACCGTTCCGGTCGAGCCCTTGCACCGGGCGCTCACCAGCGACGAATTCTGGCAGGCGCGTTTCGAGGGCGCCGAGACCGCGACCCTCGACGTGACCCATCCCGACGGTCCGGGAACCGTCCATCTGCGGATGACCGAGAAGGCCCGCCAGGACAAGATCCCGGCCATCGTCCGCAAGGTCCTCAAGAGCGAACTGGTCCTCGAACGCACCGACGACTGGGCCGCCCTCGACGGCGACACCGCCCACGGCACCTTCTCGGCGACCTCCTCCGGCCTGCCCTCGCAGATGACCGGCGAATATCTGCTGCGCCCGACGGCCACCGGTTCCGAACTCCAGGTCACCGGCCAGGTCAAGGTCAAGGTTCCCCTGGTCGGCGGCGCCATCGAGCCGCTGGCCGAACAGGTTCAGCAGAAGGTGGTCAACAGCGAACGCAAGTTCATCGAGAAGTACTTCGCCACAAAAGCCGGGGCCTGATCATCGGAGGCGGTGGCGATGACGCTCAGGTGAACGGGGCCAGATCGTCCAGGCGCATCGAGGTTCGGCCGGCCGTCCGCCACAACCGGGCGGTGAGGTCGGCGTCGCTGTCGTCGACCAGATTGCCCATCACCCGGACCGCGGTGCGCTGCAACAGTTTCGATCGCATCACCGCCGGACCGCCGGTCGGGACCATCCGCGGATGGGTGGCCAGGGCCGCGATCCGGCGGGCCACGGAGAAGGTGCGGCCATAGCGGGCGCGCAGCAGATCCGGCCACAGTGTGCTCAGATCCGGTTCGCCCAGCAGCCCCGACAGCAGATGCCCGCCCTCGAGGCCGTAGTCGATGCCCTCCCCGTTGAGCGGGTTCACACATCCGGCGGCATCGCCCACCAGGGCCCAGTTGGGTCCGGCGATTCCGGAGACCGCGCCACCCATCGGCAGCAGCGCCGATGTCACCGCCCGGGTCTGGCCCTCGAACTCCCATTCGTCGCGTCGTAGCGAAACATAATGTCGCAGAAGAGGTTTCAGGGAGACGTGCGACGGGCGAGCCTCGGTGGCCAGTGAACCCACCCCGATATTGACCTCCCCGTTGCCCAGCGGGAACACCCAGCCGTAGCCGGGGACCAGCGTGCCGTCGCCGTCCCGCAGCTCCATATGGGAGGTGATCCACTCGTCATCGCTGCGGCCGGAGCGGATGTACGCCCGCGCGGCCACCCCGTAGGCGTACCGGCGATGCCACACGCGCCCGAGCAGCTTTCCAACCGGGGAGCGCACCCCATCGGCCACGATCAGATATTCGCAGTCGATGTCATGGGCCCCGGCCTCGGCCCGCACGGTGACCCCGGTGACCCGTTCGCCATCGCGGCGCACATCGGTCACCCGGGTGCCGTCGAGCATCCGCGCGCCGGACTTGACCGCGGTCTCGCGCAGTTTGTCGTCGAGTTCGGTGCGCGGAACCGCGCTTCCGTAGGTGGGGAAGGAACCGCCCGGCCACGGCAGCCGGACCTCGCGGCCGAAGCCGCCCATCCGGAGTCCGCGATTGACGGTGTGCGCCCGCACCCACTCGCCCAGATCCAGCGCCTCCAGTTCGGCGATGGCGCGCGGGGTCAGGCCATCGCCACAGGTCTTGTCCCGGGGAAAGATCGCGGAATCGGTGAGCAGCACCTCGCGCCCGGTTCGTGCCGCC
>JAFMQT010000617.1 GCA_017354515.1 Nocardia sp.
CTGCGCGCCATCTGCCGCGAACGCGGATACCTTCCGGCATAAACAGCCGCTGTGGCGGCTCCGTTATCCACGCGCCGCCGGACGCCGGTAGCGTATCGGTTTATGTGGCTGACCCGTCCTCGGACGACCGATACGCGCGCGCCCCAAGCGCGCCGTGGCCGCTGAGGTGCCATGCGGGAGCTGTCACCCAACCTCGAAGCGGTCAAACAGACCATGCGGACGCGCTGGCCGCTGTATCTGGCCTCCATGCTGGCCACCAACGCCTTCGGCGCGGTCCTGGTCTACGCGTTCATCCAGTACGGCCTGCCGACACCGGAGGGCACGGCCAACGGGGTGCGCGAAGCCGGCCTGCTGTTGCCCGGCGCGGTCTTCACCGTCGGCGGCCTGCTGAGTCTCACCGCGTCGGCGCTGATGCTGCGCCCGGTGATGCGCTGGCAGATGCGCGGCGGTCCGCCCAGCCGCCAGGAACAGATGGCGGCACTGCACGCACCACTGCGTCAGGCGATCGTGCATCTGGGGCTGTGGATCGTCGGCGGCGCGATTCTCGCCGGACGGATCATCCTGGACGCCCCGCGACTGGCGGGCACGGTGATAGTCACCGAAGCCATGGCCGCCACCATCGTTTTCGGCTTCACCTACATGCTGGGCGAGCGGATTCTGCGTCCGGTGGCCGCGCACGCGCTGACGACCGGGAGCTTCGATCACACCCTGACCCCCGGCATCGGCACTCGAATGGCGATGACCTGGGGGATGGGGACTTTCGCGCCGACCATCGCGATCGTTCTGCTGTGTGTCACCCAGATCACCTCGCAGGTGCATTTCTCGGCGCAATCGCTGGCGATCTCGATCCTGCTGCTGTGCGGGGTGGTGATCATGCAGGCGCTGGCGTTGTCGATGCTGACCGGGTCGAGTATCTCCGATCCGGTCCGTCAGCTCTCGCGGGCGATCAACTCGGTACAGGAGGGCACACCCGACGTCCAGGTGGAGGTCTACGACGGCAGTGAGATCGGCCTGCTGCAGGTCGGATTCAACCGCATGATGGACGAGGCCACCCGCCGCCGCGAACTACAGGAACTGTTCGGCCAGCACGTGGGCGAGGAGGTCGCCCGCCGCGCCCTCGAATACGGCACCGAACTCGGCGGTGAGACCCGGTTCGTCGCCGTGCTTTTCGTCGATATGGTCGGGTCGACCGCGACCGCCGCCGAGCAGCCGCCCACCGAGGTGGTCAGCCTGCTCAACGAGTTCTTCCGGGTCGTGGTCGATGTGGTCGACCGGCACAACGGCCTGATCAACAAGTTCGTCGGCGATGCGGCGCTGGCGATCTTCGGGGCGCCCCTGGATCGGCCGGACGCACCCACCGCGGCACTGTCGGCCGCCCGGGATCTGCGCGAGGCACTGCGCGCGGTGCCCGGCCTCGATATCGGAATCGGGGTGTCGGCGGGTTTGGCGGTGGCCGGAAACATCGGCGCGGCCAACCGCTTCGAATACACGGTGATCGGCGATCCGGTGAACGAGGCCTCGCGCCTGACCGAACTGGCCAAGGAACATCCCGGGCGGGTGCTGGCCTCCGGCAGCGCCCTGTATTTCGCCGATGAGGAAGAGCAGAGTCAGTGGCTGACCGGCGATGAGGTGCAGTTGCGGGGTCGACTTCGCAAGACCCGGCTGGCCTGGCCGAAAGCGTTAGGGTAACCATGTGAGGCACCGCTTCGAACCCGCCGCCGAACCCGCGCCGCAGGCGCGCGGCCGGCTGCGCTGGTTGAAATGGGTTGGCGGTATCGCACTGCTGGCACTACTGATCGGCGAGGGCGTCTACATGTGGCCCCGCCTGCACGATTCCTGGCGCAACCTCACCGAGATCCATTGGGGCTGGGTGGCACTCAGCATCTGGATGGCAGCCCTGTCGATGAGCGGTTTCGGCCGCATCCAGAAGCAACTGCTGCACGCCGGCGGGGTGCGGGTCTCCCAGCGCGCCTCGGTCGCGGTGGTGTACGGCGCGACCGCCATGTCGCTCACGCTTCCGGCCGGACAGGTGTTCTCCACCGCGTTCACCTACCGTCAGACCCGGCGCTGGGGTGCCAGCCCGATCGTCGCCTCCTGGCAGCTGCTGATCTCGGGGGTGATCGGCACGATCGGGATGCTGCTGCTGGGTGTGGCCGGAGCGCTGCTGGTCGGCAACCAGATCGGCACGCAGAAGCTGATCCTGACGCTGGTCGCGGTGGCCCTGATGATCTGGGGTGTGAGATACATCTCGGGCAATCCCGGGACGTTGAAGGTCCTGGTGCGCGGCACCGTGCGACGGATCAACCGGCTCCGCCGCCACCCGGCCGAGTCCGGAATGCACCACGTCGACGAGGTGCTGCGGCAACTGGAGTCAGTGGATCTGAGCAAGCGCGACATGCTCTGGATCGCGCTGTGGGCACTGGTGCACCGGCTC
>JAFMQT010000259.1 GCA_017354515.1 Nocardia sp.
TCTGCCGAAGACCCGCTCGGGGAAAATTCTGCGGCGCTCCATGCGGGCGCTGGCCGAGGGGCGCGACGAAGCGCCGCCGTCGACCATCGAGGACCCCGCCGTACTGGACTCTTTGCGGGACGTGCTGGCTCCGTGACGTCTCAGCGCAGCGGGTTCACCGCGGGGCGTGGGCCGCCAGGAAGCCGAGCAGTTCGCGGTTGACCTCCTCGGGCCGCTCCCGCTGCAACCAGTGACCGGCGCCGTCGAAGATGACTTCGCGGTAGTCGCCGGAGACGATATCGCCGATCCGGTCACGCGAGGTGAATCGCAGCACCGGGTCGGTGGAGCCGGCGAGGAACAGCGTCGGCACGGTGATGGTCGATGCCGGAGTGTGTTCGGTCAGTTCCCAGTTGCGGTCGAAATTGCGGTACCAGTTGATTCCGCCGGTGAAGCCGGTGCGGGTGAATTCGGCGATGTAGTGGTCGAGTTCGGACTGCGGCAGCCACTCGGGCAGGCCGTCGGGTTCGGGCAGCCGGTCGATGAATCCCTCGGGTCCCGGGGCGATCATGCGCTGCCCACCGAACGAATCGCTGGTCGTGTCCAGGCCGCCGAACATGCGGCGCAGGGTGCGGGCGGTATCGCCGCCCAATTCCGCGTCGGCGACACCGGGCTGCTGGAAGTAGCGCATATAGAAGAAGTGGTCCCCGAACCTGCGATCCCAGATCTGGGTGGGTGGGGCCGGCGGGCGCGGGGTGGGCGGCACGCTCAGGGTGACCACGCCGCGGACCCGGTCCGGATACAGCAACGCGAAATTCGAGACCACCGGCGAGCCCCAGTCGTGCCCGACCATCACCGCGCGCTCGGCGCCGACGTCGTCGAGCAGTCCGGCCAGGTCGGCGGTCAACTCGACGATCGAGTAGTCCTCGACGGCGTCCGGACGGGACGATCGGCCGTATCCGCGCTGGTCGGGTGCCAGCACGTGGTAGCCGGCGGCCGCGAGCGCGGGAATCTGATGCCGCCACGAGTACGCCAATTCGGGAAAACCGTGGGCCAGGACCACGACCGGCGCATCCGGGTCCCCGGCTTCGGTGAGCCGCAAGGTCACCCCGTTCGTCTCGACCATCCGCTCTGTTGAACCAGTCACCGACCTAGTCAAACACCGATACGGCGTTGATGGGCGGCCAGCCCCTCAATCCGCCGATCCTGACTACGGTGGTCGGGTGTGACACGACATCGAACGCGTGCGGTGCCCGAGCCGGTGTCATATCTGCGGACGTCATGGTCGACCGATCCGTTCGCACTGTGTTCGTATTCCTTCCAGGCGCCGAGCCGCTTGGGTGTGGATATGCGGACACTGTTGGCCGCGTCGGTCGAGGAGCGAGTGTTCTTCGCCGGGGAGGCGACCTCGACGGATGCCCCGGCGACCACACGTGGTGCGCTGGAATCCGGACGGCGGGCAGCGCGGGAGATCCGGCGCACCGCGCGGGCGGGGGAGCGAATCATCGTGGTGGGAGCCGGTTTCGCCGGTTTGGGCTGTGCGCACGCCTTGGAGCGGTTCGGATTCGAGGTCCAGGTCGTGGAGGCTCGCGATCGCGTCGGTGGGCGGGTGTGGACCCGCCGGATCGCCGGAGTGCCGGTCGAACTGGGCGCCTCCTGGATTCACGGCGCCGCCCGCAACCCGGTCGAGGCGCTCCGGCGGCGCAGTGGCGGTCGCGGCTACGAGGTCGACTACGACTCGGTCCTCGGGCGGGACGAGGCGGCCATGGCCGAACTCGCCGACCATCTCGAAGCGCTCGACGATGTCGAGGACCCGGATATCACGGCCGTATCGGCGCTGCTCCCCGATCCGCTGCCGCCCGGTCTGCGCTACGCGGCCAGTGTCGCCTACGCTCAGGAATACGGTTGCGAGGCAAGTGAACTCGCGGTCGCCGCCGACCAGGGCTGGGTCGGCACCGGGCGCGGGGAGGACCTGTTGCTGCTCGATGGATACGACCGGTTGATCGCGCACCTGCAGGGTGGACGCGTTGTGCATACGAGCACGGTCGTCACGCGGGTGTCGCACTCGGGAACCGGTGTGCGCCTGGCCTTGGCCGATGGCGGGCATCTCGGAGCCGACAGGGTGGTGATCACAGTACCGATCGGCGTACTCAAAGCTTCGACCATCACCTTCACCCCGCCGCTTCCGGCGGCGAAGCGGGAGGCGATCGAGGCGATGGGCGCCGGACTGCTGGACAAACTGTGGCTGGAGTTACCGTCCGTGTTCTGGAATCCCGAGGCCGAATTCATCGAATGGCCCGATCCGGATGCGCCGGGCCTGTGGTCGATATGGCTGAACGGCTACGCCATCTTCGGGCATCCGCTGCTGCTCGGATTCAACGGCGGGCAGCACGCCCGGGCACTCGCACGCGCCCGTGATCACGAGGTGGTGGGCAGCGCGGTTGCCGCGTTGAGTCGCCTCCGACTCGACTGACCCGCGGCTCAGATCCCGAGGGCCGCCGCGAAGATCGGCCAGCTGTTGTGCAGGTCCTGCTGCCAGTAGCCCCAGGAGTGGGTTCCGTTGGGGCGCAGATCGAAGGTGGCGGGAATGCCGAGGTCGGTGAATCGGGTGCGCAGTTCGCGGGTGCAGCCGACCGCACCGGTTTCTATGGCGCCGCCGACGAGCAGCTGATCGGCCAATTTCGCGGGGCTGGAACCGATTCCGGGGCCGTCGAGCGTGTCCAGCGCTCCGGGTGTTCCGGTGCCGGACGAGACGTAGATCGCGGTACCGCGCAACCGATCGGCGTGCAGATACGGGTCATTGTCCGCCCATGCCGGATCCGTCGGCGGACCCCACATATTCACCGCATTGCCCCGGCCTCCACTGACCACGGCATCGACCAGCAACTGGCCCTGCGGATCACTGGTACGCACACATCCGGAATACGATCCGATCGCCTTGTACAAATGCGGCGCCGCCAGCGCCAGCTGGAATACCGAGGTGCCTGCCATCGACACCCCCGCGATCGCGTTCGCGCCGCTACCACCGAAGGCCGAATCGATGATCGGCGGCAACTCGCGGGTCAGGAATGTCGTCCACCGTTGCCGGCCCAGGACCGGATCGTCGGCCCGCCAATCGGTGAAATAGCTACCGGCGCCGCCGAACACCACCACCACGTTCACCTGCTTATCGGCGAAGAACCGTGCGATATCGGTCCGGTTGCTCCAGTTGCCGTCCGCGCCGCCGTCGATACCGTTCAACAGGTACACGGTGGGTGCACGACGCGAATGATCCGGCGCCGGAAGCACTTCCAGCCGGACCGGGATATTCATCGCCGCCGAGTGCACCGTGACGGCGAGGGCGCGCGATGCGCCGGGCACGGCGGTGGTCAGGACGGACCCGTCGGCCGCAGGATGGGCATCGGCGCGCGCCTTCGTCGCCGACACCGGGACGGCGGGCCGATCCGGCGGCCCGGTGGGCGACTGGGCGGCAGCGGAACCGGACACCAGTCCGGCGAGGATCAGCACCGCCGCGGCCCCGCGGGCACAGTGGCGGGGGACAGCGTGCCCGACAGCAGAATTCACGTGCCGCCTTCCCCGGATGAGCAGATGACGTCGCCGACGATAGGCCGCTGCCCGCGCACCCGGCAATGGCGCCGTGTCATCTTTGGCACGGATGCCAGTGCCGGTACATGCGATCTGGTAATAGCCACAAATTCTTCGATATGCGGGGTCATCGAGGTCGTGGACGTCGTTGACTGTGGGTGACGTTCCGGGGGCGCGTCGCGAATATTTGTCGAGATCGGAGTGCGAGGATGGTCAGCCGTCCGCTCAGAATGCACATCATCCGGGCATTGGCCGCGGTATCGGCGGTGATCGCCGTATCGGCCGCGACCGGTTATCGCGCGAACGCCGAACCCACCGACCGGGCGGCGACAGCGCCCGACGGCTCGCATATCACCGATATTCGCCATATCGACGACCGGAAACTCGATATCGGCGTGTATTCGGCGGCCATGGGGACCGTGACGCGGGTTCAGATGGTTCGCGCCGCCGATTCCCGCCGGCCGGTGCCGACGTTGTATCTGCTCAACGGCGCCAACGGTGGAATCAGCGACGGCAGCTGGGCCGACCGAACCGATATCGCCCATTTCTTCGCCGATAAGCGGGTGAACGTGGTGGTGCCGTTCGGCGGCGCGAGCAGCTATTTCACCGATTGGCGGGCCGACGATCCGGTGCTGGGCCGGCAGCGCTGGCGCACCTTCCTGACTGAGGAGTTGCCGCCGATCATGAATTCCGGATTCGGCGGCAGCGGCGCGAACGCGATCGCCGGAATTTCGATGGCGGGCACCTCGGTATTCCAGCTGGCACTGGCGGCGCCGCATTTGTACAAGGCGATCGGATCGTATTCCGGATGTGTGCGTACCAGTGATCCGCAGGGGCAGATGATCGTCGACGCGGTCGTCGGAAATCGAATGGGTAACACCGTGAATATGTGGGGTCCGCCGACGGATCCGGCGTGGGCGGACAATGACCCGTATCTGCACGCCGATCGGTTGCGCGGCACCGCGATCTATGTGTCCACGGGCAGCGGGATTCCCGGACCGCTCGACAATCTGCAGGGTTCGCACGGCGACGCCACCCAGCTCGCCTATCAATTGGTCTTCGGCGCGGCACTGGAAACGGTCACCAATATCTGCACCCATGAACTGCACGACCGATTGCGGCAGCTGGGTGTGCCCGCGACCTTCGATTTTCGTCCAACCGGAACCCATTCCTGGGGTTACTGGCAGCAGGATCTGCACAATTCGTGGCGTCTGCTGGGCCACGCCCTCGGCCTGTGATGCCCTCGGGCTGTGATCGAGCGTCGATCACACCCGGTTGGTCATCGCGGGGGTGCGGGTCCGCCGTTCGGCATTGTCGAAAACCGCTGCCCCGGAACCGAAGTCGGTATGCGTCGGTGTGCGGCGTCGGCGCGATGGCGTCCACCAGCAGGCATCGCCGAGTATCCGCATGGTGGCCGGCACCAGCAGCACCCGCAGAATCACCGCGTCGATGAACAGCGCCGCGACCATGCCGAACGCGATGTAGCGCATCATCACCAGATCCGACAGGGCGAACGCGCCGGTCACGACCAGCAGGATCAGCGCCGCGGCGGTGATGATGCGACCGGTGTGCGCCACACCGGCCCGGATCGCCTCGGGGGTGCTCGCGCCCGCGCGACGCGCCTCCACCATGCGCGAGAGCAGGAACACCTCGTAGTCGGTGGACAGGCCGTAGATCACCGACACGATCACCACCAGCACCAGCGCCATGATCGGCTGCGCGGTGAAGCCGAACAGCCCGGCTCCGTGCCCGTCGATGAAGATCCAGGTGAGAATCCCGATCGTGGAGCCGAGCCCGAGCAGATTCAGCGCGGCCGCCTTCAGCGGCAGCACCAGTGACCGCAAGCTCAGCGCCAGCAGTGCCGTGGTGGCCAGGAATACCAGCGCGACCACCACCGGTATTCGGTGCACGAGGGTGTCGACGCTGTCCTTATCGATGGCCGGTTGGCCGCCCACCAGCACGGTGGCGCCCTTCGGGATCGGCATCGAGCGCAGGTAGCCGATGGCGGCGTTCTTGTCGGCGCCGAGCCCGAGTGTGGTCTCGGTGGTGAACACGTTGGACTGTGCGGGCCGCTGCAGCCAGGCCGGGAACGGTGCTTCCAGGCCGGGGGCGTGGTCGGCCTCGGCCAGGACGGTGGCCTTGGCCGCGGGGGTGTAGGTGATCAGCGTCAGATCGATCGGGTTGGTGCGGCGCAGCGGGAAGATCTCGTCGAAGTGCTGCTGCGCGAGCCGGGTCGGGTGCTCCGGTGGCAGAAATCGTTCGTTGATCGTGCCGAAGGCCAGATCACGGATCGGCGCGATCAGCACCAGCAACCCGATCACCACTGAAACCGCCACCACCACAGGCCGTTTCATCACCCGGTCGGCGATCCGGGCCCACACATTGTCCGGCGCTCGATCGGGGGGGCTGGTTCGGCGAAACCGGGCGACGCCGAACCGGTCCACGCCCCGGCCCAGCACCGCCAGCACGGCGGGCAGCAGCGTGATGGAAGTGAGCGCGGCGAGCGCGACGGTGATCATGGCCCCGTAGCTGAACGAGCGCAGAAATCCCTGTGGGAACACCAGGATTCCGGCGGCGGCAACCACCACGATGGTCGCGGAGAACAGTACGGTATGCCCGGCGGTCCCGATCGAACGCCGCACCGCCTCGTCCACCTTGCGCCCACCGGCGAGCTCGTCGCGGAACCGGCTCAGCACGAACAGCCCGTAGTCGATGGCCAGTCCGAGCCCGATCATCGAAACCACCGGCGAGACGAAGGAATTCACCTCGGTGACGGTGGTCAGCAGCCGGATGATGCCCCAGGCCCCGCCGACGGTCAGACCGCCGATCATCAACGGCAGCGCAGCTGCCACCACCCCGCCGAAGAGGAAGAACAGCAGTACCGCGACCGCCGGAATCGCGAACAGTTCCATCCGCAGCTGATCGTGGGCCATGGTGTCGTTCAACGCGCCCGCCACCGGTTGTCCGCCCGCGATCTCCATATCCACCCCGGGAGCATCGAAGGCGTGTGCGACGGTCCGGAAGTTGCGCATCTGCTCGGTGGGATCGGTGCCGTGAATGGCGATCGAGGCGAAGGCGTGCCGATGATCTTTGGATCCGAACACCTCGGGCAGTGT
>JAFMQT010000618.1 GCA_017354515.1 Nocardia sp.
CCAGCTGGGGGCCGCCGTCCCCGCGACTGTGTCTGCGTAGCGGGGTCTGCAGATGCGGGCGGGGGCCGACCTCGAGCAGAATCGACGCCGTGCTCGCGGCGCGGCGGGTCGCCTCCCGCAGCTGCGTCGTGGTGACGAAGTGCCTGGCCCAGTACTCGACGGTCAGATCGGAACCGTCGATGTAGTCCCCGGTCACGGTGGAGATCATCGGAACGACGGCCGGGCCGGTGACCAGGTGATCGAGCTGTTGCCGGAACAGGTCGCTGACACCCGAGAAGTGTGTGGAGTGCGCCGGGTACGGGAACTCGTCGAGGATGTTGAAATAGATGTCCTCCCGGGCAAGTTCCCTACCCAGATCCCGTAATGCGGGCATGGTGCCCGCGAGCAGGACGAGCAGGACCCCGGCCCCGGACATCACCACCGCAATCTGGATGTCACCGTTCGAGGCGGCGACGATATCGTTCGCGCGATCCTCCGAGATGGCCGCGGTGGCCGTCCCGCCGATGCCCTCGCCGGCTTTCAGGGCGAGTGCCGAAGCGGCGACGAGGCGGCAAGCCTCGGGCAGTGTGAAGGCCCCGGAAGCGGCGGCGCAGGCGTATTCGCCGATGCTCATCCCGATGGTCACCGCGGGGGCGATGCCACGTTCGGCCAGCGCGCGGATCAGTCCGTATTGCACCGCGAAGATGGCGGGGACGCCGATGGTCAGGTTGCGGTAGTCGCCGTCGGTCGCCGACCTCAACTGCTCCTCGACCGACCAATCCAGGTGGTTGTCCAACAGCGTGGATACTTCGTGTACCGCGGCCCGGAAGGTCGCGTCCTGTTCGAGCAGCGCCACTCCCATACCTTCCCAGAGCGCACCGTAACCGGAGAAGACATAGGCGACCCGGGCTCGACCGGACTGTACGGAGGAGCCGGCGATCACGCTGTCGGTTCCTGACATATTTCGATCCTCTCCGGACGGGTGACCGGTCCCAGTTATACGGGAATCGCTCGGGCGTGGAGTCGGACTTCGATGGGACAATCGGCACTGTACTCATCCACAATGGCCTCCTGATCAAAACCACGAAACACGGGACACCAGCAGGTCTTACATCGCATACTTGCGCCGTACTTGTGAGAGAGGTAGTCGGGTATGGCCGTTATCGCGATGGTTGGAATCGGATACCACGATCCTGGAGAAATAGCGGATCCATTCGGTTTCCGGGATTTCGTGAAGCTTCACAGCGCAGCCGCTTTCGCCGATGAGGTGCGGGCATGACCGAACCTCAGCGAGTGAAAAGCCTGACGGCCCTCGAGAAGTGGTGGTTTCCGACCTCGGACTACCGCGGCAAACGGCCGTCGGTGTGGTTGTTCGGTGGTGCCGGCGTCGAGCAGGCGTGGACGGCGAATCCGCTCATCCCGCTGATCGGCGAGTACGACTTCGCGGTCTTCCGGATGCCGGGACGCAGTGTGCGCAAGGACGAACCACATCCGACCAGCCTGCGCGAGCTCGGGCGGGAGGTGGCGCAATCTCTGGTCGAGATCGGTGCGGTCCGACCGGTCCTGTCGGGGTTGAGCTTCGGTGGTCTGCTGGCTTTCGTAGCGGTGCAGGAACTGGAGAAACTCGGGTTCGAGGTTGGGCGGTTCGTACCAATTGTGGCGGCTTGTCCCAATGAATGGCGTGCCGGTGGTGCCTACGCGATGTTGCACGGCGGGGTGGACAAGTTCATCGAACGCCGCCTCGAGGAGGCGACCCCGGGCGGGAAGCTGCCGCCGGAGATGGCCGAGATGACCCTGGAGAATCTGCGGGGTCCGTATCTGGCTGATATGTCCTGCGGTTTCCGGGAGTGGAAGCATTCGATGATCAAAACGTCGATCACCGATGTATCGGCCGCGGATGACCAGCGTCTGAAGATTCCCAGCCTCACCCGCTGGAAGCGATACACCCGCGGGGAATTCGATTCGATCACCGCCACGGGTGGGCATTTCTTCTACCGGGAACGCCCCGAGGTGGTATCGCGAGTCTTCGAGCGAGAGTCGGAGATCGCCTACAGTGGCGGCTTCTGAGCATGCGTGGACGGGTGGTGCTCCCAGGATCGCCGGTGTGAGTTCTCCCGGCAGCGGCGGTTGCGCCGAAGAGGTTGTGGCGCAGCCGAATGACAATGAGCGCGCGCCCGGATCCACGCGGTTCGATGGTGGCGGTGCGCGATTGCCGGCGGTGCCGTGGGTGCTGTCGGGCAGATCCGGTGCGGCGCTGGCGGGGCAGGCGACCCGGCTGCTCGAGCATCTGCGGGAGAAACCCGACCTCGATCCGGTCGATGTGGGTTTTTCGCTCGTCGGCCGGTCGTTGTTCGAGCATCGTGCGGTGGTCGTCGGGGGTGATCGTGATGAGTTGATGCGGGGGTTGAGCGAACTCGTCGATGGTGCGCCGGGCCGTCGGGTGGTGCGGGGGC
>JAFMQT010000619.1 GCA_017354515.1 Nocardia sp.
CCAGCCCGGCAGCGGGCCGGCGCCGGACCGTTCGATGCGCTTGTGCATACCGTCCGAGAGCGCGTTGTCGGTGATCATCTCGAGGAACAGCGCCGAGACATTTCCGAAGTCGAAGAAGTCGCGCTGCCACGACCATTGGAAGTTGCCGCCGTAGCGGAACCAGCTGCCGCCGATCCCGTCGACCTGATAGTGGCTGCCGTCGGCGCGAGTGTTCTCGTTGACCTGCTTCCACAGTCCGATCACATTTCCGCTGCGCTCGTCGACCACGAATTCCTGATACGGGTAGGTCCAGCCCTCCAGACCCTCCATCTCCTGACCGAGGGCCAGGTCCCTGATCTCGTCGCGGCCGACGGCCATGAACTCCTGGGTCGGGCCGTAGTTCCAGCCGTAGGTGGCGT
The DNA here is from genome assembly GCA_017354515.1 of Nocardia sp. Classification (GTDB taxonomy): domain Bacteria; phylum Actinomycetota; class Actinomycetes; order Mycobacteriales; family Mycobacteriaceae; genus Nocardia. The sequence continues at coordinate 399 of JAFMQT010000619.1, forward strand.
CCTCGGTGTACAGATCCGCCAGCGGGCGCCAGTCCCCGGCCTTCTCGGCCTCCTCGTTGGCCACCACCCAGCGGCGGACCATCTCATCGAGTTCGTCCCGGTCGAATCCGGACTCGGCAGTTTCCGTCACCGCAACATCCTTCACATTCGCTTCGATCAGCTCGATCCGGAGAACCCGCTCGGACCGGCGCATCCCCCGCGGACAGCCGCGAGAGACACATAGCTGGACATGTGTCTGGACGGTACCACCGCAATCGAGGCCGGACAACGGATCCGCCGTTTTTCGTGGTCGCGGCCATTTCCCGAACGGTTGCCGAATGCGAAATTGAAACAGGTTCTTGCGCCAAGATCAGGCGCGAACATATAGTTCCGTACACGTGTCCAGACAGCATCGAAAGGTACCCATGAGCGGGTCTGCGAACCACATCACCGGCGCCGCGGGCTTCATCGGCCTGGGCAATATCGGTGCTCCGATGGCCGAACGGCTGCTGCGACATCCGGGTGGGCTGATCGTCTGCGATACCCGGCCCGAGGCCGTACAACCGTTCATCGACCAGGGCGCGACACCGGCCGCCACCCCCGCCGAACTCGCCGAGAAGGCCACCGTGATCTCGGTGGTCGTACTCAACGACGCGCAGGTCCGAACGGTGCTGACCGGTCAGCAGGGCATTCTGTCGACCGCCCGGCCCGGGACCGTGGTCGCGGTGCACTCGACGATCAGCGATCGGTCCGCCGCGGAGCTGGCGGCCGTCTGTGCCGAACGCGAGGTCGAATTCGTCGACGCCCCCATCAGCGGCGGCGCCGCGGGAGCCAAACAGGGATCCCTGGCGGTGATGGTCGGCGGCAGCGACACGGCCTTCGAGAAGGTGCGCGAAACCTTCGAGTACTGGGCCGAATTGGTGGTGCACGCCGGTGAGGCCGGAGCCGGAACCCGGATGAAGCTGGCCCGCAACCTGCTGCATTTCGTCTCCTTCACCGCGACCGCCGAGGCGTCGCGACTGGCCGAATCGGCGGGGCTGAATATCGTCGATCTGGGCAAGGTGGTCCGCCACTCCGACGCCATCACCGGCGGCGCGGGCGCGATCATGTTGCGCGAGACCACCGCGCCGGTGGCCGAGGACGAATTCTGGCATCCGATCTTCAGCCATACCCGCGATCTGGGTGAGAAGGATCTTGCCCTGGCGCTGCGGCTGGGCGAGCACCTCGGCGTCGAATTGCCGTTCGCGCGAATGGCATTGGCGGGCCTGGGCATCGGACTCGGGGTCGGTCCGGGTGAGATTTCCGAGGAATTCGAGGAACATCCATGAGCGAGGACAGCACGCAGAGCGATATCCGCGCCCGCGGCATCGCCAAGATGGCCGAGGTCTACGGCTGGGAATTGTCGGACGGGCCGGGTAAACACTTCGCCGTGACCGCCGACCACCTCTTCGGCGATATCTGGAGCCGGCCGGAGTTGTCGCTGCGCGATCGGCGACTGCTGCTGCTGGGGGCACTCACCGCCCAGGGGCTGCACGATGTCTCCGAGATCCAGGTCAGCGCGGCGCTGCGCAACGGTGAGCTCACCGAGGAGCAGTTGCGCGAGATCGCGATCTTCCTGTGCCACTACGCGGGCTGGGCGCACGGCACCAAATTCGACAGCGTCGTCGGCAAGGTCGTCGCGGACGAACAGCGCAAGGCCGAGAAGTTAGGAACCGACTGAAATGTCCGACACCCTGGGTGTACGTCCACAATCCGCCGCCCAGATCGGCGAATGGGACTTCGAGGCCGATGTCGTGATCGCCGGATACGGCATCGCCGGCGTCGCGGCCTCGATCGAAGCGGCCGAGGCCGGCTGCGATGTGCTCGTCCTGGAACGCACCGGCGGGTGGGGCGGTGCGGCCTCCCAGTCGGGCGGCTTCATCTACCTGGGCGGCGGCACCGCGCTGCAGCGGGCCCTCGGATTCGAGGACACCCCGGAGAATATGGAGAAGTTCATGCTCGCGGCCCTCGGGCCCGGTGTGGACGCGGCCAAGATCCACGACTACTGCCA
>JAFMQT010000048.1 GCA_017354515.1 Nocardia sp.
TCGCGCCCCGCGCCAGCTGCGGAATTACTTGAATGCCGCTGGCGCCGGTGCCGATCACCGCGATTCGCTTATCGCCGATCTTGTCCAGTTCGCCGCGCACATGTCCGCCGGTGTAGTCGTAATCCCAGCGGGCGGTGTGGAACATATGACCTTTGAAATCGCCGATTCCGGGGATGCCGGGCAGTTTCGGACGGTTGTAGGGCCCCTGGCACATGATGATGTACCGGGCGCGGATATCATCGCCGCGATTGGTGGCGATGCGCCAGCGCTTGATCTCCTCATCCCAGGTCAGCGAACGGATCAGGGTGTGGAAGATCGCCTTGTCGTAGAACCCGAACTGTTTGCCGATGCGCTGCGCGTGCTCGTAGCACTCGTCACCGTGGGCGTACTTCTCGGTGGGGATATAGCCGGTTTCCTCCAGCAGCGGCAGATAACAATAGGAGTCGGTATCGACCTGGATTCCCGGATACCGGTTCCAGTACCAGACACCGCCGAAATCGCCGGCGAGTTCGATGATCCGGAAGTCGTCGACCCCGGCCTGCTGCAGGCGGTGGGCGGTGATGAGGCCTGCGAAGCCGCCGCCCAGCACCACCACCTCGATATCGTCGACGATCGGGTCACGTTCGACGACCGGCATATGCGGATCTTCTTCGTAGAACGACGCGAATTCGTTCTCGGTCTCGATGTACTGCGCACCGCCCTCGGGCCGGAGTCGCTTATCGCGCTCGGCCAGATATTTGGTGCGCAGCGCGTCGACGTCGACATCGGGTGTGGTGGTGGGGGAGCACTCTTGCATGGGCATGTCCTAGCCGGCCGATTCGGATGAGGTGGTGTGGGTATCGGGAGATTCGTCAGGAGCCATCGGAATCCACCGGTTCCCCGGTACCCATGTAGGTGGCGAGATTGTGGTGCAGATTGACGATCGTGCGTTCGCGGTAGGGATTGGGCCGCGGGCCCCGGAAGCCGCGCGATTTCATACCCTGCTGTACCGCCGCCATATTGTCGAAATCCTGCGGCAGTACCGTGCGCCAGCCGGGATCGCCGACCGGGGTGTACACCCATTCGGTCTCCGGCGCCTGCCCTTCCGGGAACAGCTCGAACACCGCGGCCTCGAAAACGCATTTGTCCGGGTCGCCGCCATACGGGCGGAACCGGTAGCACAACATATTGTTGAGCGCGTGCCCGATCTGGAAATTCGGGAAGATCTGCCACGCGGTGCCGGCGGCGGCCTGCGCGGCCGGTTCGATGGTGGGCCAGATGACGCCGCGTTCGGCGTCCTCCTTGCGGCAGGTGTCGAGCCAATAGCGCATCACCTGGTCGCCGGGGGTGTCGGCGGGAAGTTCGTCGGCGAGCCGATTCGCCACCTTGACCATGGTCTCGGTGGTGTTGGTATTGGCGTTCTCCCAGGTGAAATTCTGCAACTGCGCGGTCGATATCCGGGCGTCGGGTCCGGAGCCGATCCGTAGTTTGCCCTGGTTCTCCTCCATACCCTTGGGCGCGTCGTAGCCGATATTGCTGTGCAGGCCCTGCGCCCGCCCCCAACCGAGGAAATTGCCGAAATTCATGAATTCCGGATGGGTGTAGGGGACGTGGTAGGTCTCCATGAACGCCTCGAAGGCGACCTTCCAGTTGCAGTCGAAGGTCAGCCAGCGCCGCCACCGGTAGCGCATATTCTCGAGCTGGAACGGATCCAGCAGTGAGGCCGCCGGTTCCAGGTATTCGCGCAGCGGAACACAATCGGGATCCATATTGATCCAGATCCAGCCGCCCCAGGTGTCGATGGCGACATCGCGCAGACCGTCGTTGCTGTCGGTCAGCGCGCACCCCCAGTCCTCACGCTCGGGAACGAAGGTGTTGCGGCCCTCGATGTCGTAGCGCCAGCCGTGGAAGGTGCAGACGAACTGCTTCTTCTGGCCGCGGGCACTGTGCTCGCCGGGCGGGGTGTCGACCAGGCGGCGGCCGCGGTGCGCGCACACATTGTGGTAGGCGCGCAAGGTATCCGGGGCGGTACGCACCACGATGATCGAATCGTTCATGATCTCGTAGGTCAGGTAGTCGCCCACGCGTGGCAATTCCTCGACCCGCTCGACCTGCTGCCAGACCTTGGCCCAGAGCTTGTCGCCCTCCGCGCGGGCGTAGTCGGGGGAAATGTAGGCCTCGACTCCGATCGTCTTCGGAGTCGAAAACGGTTGCGCGGCAACCGTCTCGGTGCTGTTGTCGGTCGCCTCGGCGGTGTGGTCGGTCATAGCCTCTCCGTGGGTCGAGCGAATGCGCGGTCAGCGGGTGATGGCGGCGCGGAAATCCTCGTTCTCCAGGAACAGGGAGGTGTTGTCCGCGCCGAGATGGGACCATTTGAGATTGAGTCCGCCGTCCACCAGCAGCGTCTGGCCGGTGATGTAGCTGGACAGTTCCGAGAGCAGGAACAGGATCGGACCGGCCTGCTCCTCGGGGCGCGCGCGCCGGCCCATCGCGATCGCCTTCAGATCCCGTTCGGGGTCGGGTGCCACGTACGCCCCCGAGGCCGGCGTCGCGGTCACGCCGGGGGCGACGGCGTTGATGCGAATATCGTTGGCCGCCAATTCGACCGCCATGGTCCGGGTGGCCTGGACGAGCGCGGCCTTGGCGGTGCCGTAGGCGACGTGGAAGGGTGCGGTGTTCATTCCGCTGATGGACGACAGCGACACGATCGAACCGGGTTTGCCGCCGGACTTGAGTTCCGCGGCCACCGCCTGGGTGAAGAAGAACATCGTCTCGAGGTTCCACTCCAGCAGTCCGCGCCAATCCTCGCGGGTGACCCGCGTGAACGGCATCCAGGTGGCCGGAGCCGCGCCGCCGGCGATATTGACCAGCCCGTACAGTTCGCCCTCGGCGGCCCGGGCCCGGTCCAGGACGCGGGCGATGCCCTCGTCGGTGGCGGCGTCGGCGGCCACCGGCTCGATCGGAAGACCTTTGGCGACAAGGGGTTCGATATCCTTGTCGAGTTTCTCCTGGGTGCGGCCCACCGCGATCACGCGAGCACCGGCCTCGGCGATCCGCCGGGTCACCGAGGTGCCGATACCGCCACCACTGGCGCCGGAGACGATGACCACGCGGCCGCGCAGTCCGAAGAAATCAGTGTCGGTCATGAATCATCCTCAACGGTTCTCGCGGTGGATGGACAGCACACTGCCGTCCGCGTCGCCGGACAGATACAGGGTGCCGTCCGGACCCGCGGCCAGGCCGCAGTACGGTCCCTGCGGACCGGAGAACGGCAGCAGACCCTTCAGCGGTTTGGGGGTGATGCCCTCGGGTGCGCCCACCGGCAGATGGTGGGCGATGACCTCGCGGGCCTTGGTGTCGAGGTCGATGCGGACGAGTTCTTTGGCCCGCACGTCGACCACGTAGAGGGCACCGTCGGAAACGGTGATCCCCTGCGGGGTGCCGAGTCCGTCGACCAGGGTGTCCGTCCCCGAATCGGTCACCGCGACAACACGTCCCGCACCGGACTCGGCGACCAGCAGGGTGCCCTCGGCGGTGAACGCCACACCCGTGGGCTCGCTGAGGCCGGCGGCGACGGTCTGGGTCCCGGTCCCCGCGACCGAATACACCGAGCCCGAACCCTTATCGGTCGTGGCGATGACACCGCCGGCCGATCGCGCGACGCCGTAGAGCTGATCACCACCGTCGAAGAGCACCTCGTGCTCCATGGCCGCCGGGTTGTACCGCGCGAGTTGACCGTTGCCCACACAGAGAAACTCACCGTCACCGGTGGCGGTCATTCCGCGGATGTAGCCGGGATAGCCGGGGCTGAAAAGCATGGCCAGCGTCTGCAATCCACCGCTGGGCGCGAGCCGGAGCAGGAAGGTGCCGTCGGCGACGTACAGGGTGCCGTCGGCGCCGACGGTCAGATCCAGCGGCCAGGTGAGCCCGTCGGGCAGGGTGGCGCGGGTCCGGCCGTCGGGCAGTATCTCGGTGATCTGACCGGTGAAACCGGAAACGAACAGCCGTTCGCCGATGAAGGTCAGATTGTCCAGGCCGGGCGCCACGGTGGCCAGCAGGGTGCGCTGCCCGGTCCGCGGATCGATCCGCAGCACCTCGCCGGTGCCCACCTGGGTCGACACGATCTGTCCGCGTGAGTCGAACTTCACCGCGTCTGGACCGCCGAGTCCGTCGACGACCCGTTCGGGCTCACCGCCCTCGGGATCGATCCGCCAGATCTCGTTGGTGCCCAGCAGCGGATAGTAGAGCTTGCCGTCCGGGCCGACCTCCATGGCGTTGGGCATGGGCAGGCCGTCCAGCAGCACCTTGGGGGCGCCGCCGTTCCGGTCGATCTCCATGAGGCGGCCGCCCGGACGGCATTCGTTGACGAACAACCGGCCCTGGTGGAAGGTGATGCCGTTGGCGCCGGGTAGATCGTCGCGCAGTAATCGGGTGCCGCCCTTGGTATCCCGGATGCTGACGCGGCCGTCGTAGTACTCGGTGATGTACATCTCGCCCTCGGGCGAGAAGTCGATGTCATCGGGCGCGATGATCTCGCTGCCCATGGCGGACACCGTGCCCAGATCACCGCTGTCGGGATCGAGGACGCTGATCTGGCTGCCGGCCACCTGCGCGATATAGATGCGGCCGTCGGCGCCGGTGCGGATGCCGTTGGCGCCGAACAATCGGCTCGGCGGGGTCAGTGACCGCAGGGCCCAGCCGTCGGTGGCTGCTGCTGCGGTGCTGGTGGTGTATCGCGCCGGTGAAGTCACCGCGGCCTCCGTCGGTTTCGGGGGATGAATAGGCCGGTCGGGCGTCATCACGCCACCCGGGGGCAATGCGTGATGTATAACACCTTCTCGTTCAGTGAGAGCCTAGTTCTCAACCTCGTATCATTCAAGGGTTGTTATGTTTATAAGGATTGCCTCAGCGGTGGGCGATCGATCGTGCGGGATCCTCGGCGCCGCGGGCCCGGTACCCGGGTCTCGCGGAACGCAGGAGGGCCTATGTCCGTAGTCGTCGAGACGCCCCGATTCCGGCCCTCGGATCTGATCACCTTCGCCGGTTACCGGCAGGGCGCCATCGCGTTCGTCCAGTACGGAACCGCCATCGGCGCGGTCTATTTCGTGGTCGGGCCGCTACTGCCGGATATGCTGCACGACCTCGGCTGGACGCTGGGGGTGACCTCGGCCGCGCTGCTGGTGCGCGGGCTGCTGGGTGCGGTGCTGAGCCCGCTGACCGGCTGGCTGATCACCCGCCACGGGATCCGGCCGGTGGTGCTCACCGGTGGTGTCACGACCGCGGCCTGCACCGCGCTGACCGGGACGGTGACCAATCCGTTCGAATTCATGGTGGTCTTCGGAATCGCACTGACCGTGGCGGATTCGTTCATGGGTTACATCCCGGCCGCGAGCCTGGTGCAGCGCTGGTTCCTGGGCCGGCGCGCGGTGGTGATGGGCTTCGTGAACTCCGGGGCCGGCTTCGGCGGGCTGATCTTCGCACCGCTGATGGGTGTGCTGGTCCGTGAATTCGGCTGGCGGCACGCGTTGTTCGTGCTGGCGCTGATCATCCTGGCGCTGGTGACCCCGGCCTGGTGGTTACGGGAGCGGCCCGCACAGGTGGGCCAGGGTGTCGATGGGGTGGACGGTCGCGAGATCCCGGACGAGGGCGCCACCGATGTGATCGGAACCGTGCAGTTGCGGCTCGGTCAGATCATGCGCCATCCGGTCTTCTGGATGCTGTTCGTCATCTTCGGGGTCGAGGCGTGGGCGTTGGGCACCTATTCGGCCTATCAGGTGCTGTATCTGGAGAGTGTGGGGGTGAGTAAGGCGGCGTCGTCCGGGGCGCTGGGTATCGCCGCCGGAATCGCCGCCGTCTCGGGAATTCTGTTGTCCCGCGCCAACGACCGGATCAGCCCCTATTACGTGATCATCGGCTCGATGGTGGCCATGACGGTCGGGTCGGTGATCTTCGGGCTGGCCCGCTCGCCGATACCGCTGTATGCCTACTCGATCCTGTTCGGGGCCGGATACGGACTGCTGGTACCGACGATCGCGGTGGCGGTGGGCCGGTATTTCGGCGCCCGGCACTTCGCGAAGGCGTTCGGTATGGGGCAGTTGATCTCCGGGTCGATGGGCGGTCTGGGCCCCTACGTCACCGGCTTGATCGTCGACCACACCCACTCCTATGACTTGCCGATCCACCTGATGACGGCGCTGCTGGTGGGTGCGGTGGTGCTGGCGATCGCGGCCCGGCCGCCTCGGCACGCGCTGCGCCCGGTGCAGCAGGTCGATCCCGAACACGGCGGTGCGGTGGACCCGAAGGCCGATTCGGCGCCGGCCGTCGAACTGTGAGGTGCGGGAGGTGAGCGCCGGCTCAGGGGCGCAGGCGCGGGGCCGCCGCGATGGCCTGACGCGCCAGATCCGAGGAGGCGTTGACCACTCCGGAGTCGTAGCGCTCCAGGATCAGGGCCTGGGTGGCGCGCAGATGTTTGCGGGCCAGGCGCTCGGCCTCGGCGGCGTCACCGTCGGCGATGGCGGTGAGCAGGCGATCGTGCACCCGGGTAGCGTCGTGCGCACGAGTTCGCGACGGATATTCGCCTCGGAGGGTGAGGGTTTCGGCCCAGGCCTGTTCCTGCGCCGACCACAGGGTGACCAGACTCGAGACCACGCAGCGCACGGTGGCGTTCGGGGTGAAGGCGACGATCAAGTTGTGGAATTCGCGTGCGGTACGGGTGAATTCGATGCCGTCGGCCTCCACCTGGGCGCAGGCGTCGATATTGGCGCGCAGGACGGGCACCACCTCGGTGGCGCGGTCGGGCCGGCGGGCGCATTCGGCCGAGCACAGCGGTTCGAGCATCTGCAGTGCGGCCGCCAGATCGGCCAGGGTGACCCGCGAGCCCTGCAGTGCCAGACCCAGGTGGTAGGCGGCGGAGGATTCGTCGGGCCGATGAACCTCGGCGCCGCCGACGTTGCCGCGCCGCACCGTGACCAGGCCCTCGGTTTCCAGGATGCGCAGCGACTCGCGGATCGAGGGGTAGCTGACGCCGAACTCCTTGACCAGCTGATCCTGGGTGGGCAGGCGGTAGTCGTCGTCGCCGGACAGGATCCGCGTGCGCAGTTCGGAGGCAACCGTCTCGGCGATCCGGCGCTGCGGGATCCGACTGCGACGCGCGCTCGTCACGCGGACTGCCGTTCATACATGAACGGATTCTAACCATCGGTCACTGACCATTCAAATATTGCTATCCTTTATAGGATTGACTACCGTCGGGGCATGGACTTCACGATGGGGGAGGCCGCCACCGCGCTCCGGGGTGAGTTGCGGCAGTTGGTGGCCGATCGGATCCCCGCCGATTTCCTGGGGGCCTTCACCGATGATCCGGCAGATCTCGCTGTGGCCCAACAGTTCTGCGCCGACCTGGCCGAGCGCGGCCTGCTGTGTGCGGCGTGGCCGGAAGAGTTCGGCGGCCGCGGTGGATCGGTGTGGGAGCAGACCGTCGTGCGTGAGGAGATGTGGGCCCATCACGAACCGCGCGGCGCCCAGTACATGGGTGTCAACTGGGTCGGGCCGACCATCATGCGACATGGGACGCCGGAGCAGCAGAGCGCCCATCTGCCGCCGATAGCGCGCGGTGAGGTGATCTGGTGCCAGGGCTTCAGCGAACCGGAGGCCGGGTCGGATCTGGCCTCGCTGCGCACCACGGCCCGGCCCGACGACGACGGCTGGCTGGTGAGCGGGCAGAAGATCTGGACCTCGTACGCGACCATGGCGCAGTGGTGTTTCCTGCTCGCCCGCACCAGCACCGAGGAGCGTAAACAGCAGGGGCTCACCATCTTCCTGGTGCCGATGTCGGCGGTGGGGATCACGGTGCGGCCGATCCGGGCCATGATGGGTCCGCATCATCTCAACGAACTCTTCTTCGACGATCTGCGCGTGACCGAGGCCGATGTGCTCGGTGAGGTGGGGCAGGGCTGGAAGGTCGTGCAGGAGGTGCTGGCCTTCGAACGCGTCGGCATCGCGCGCTACGCCCGCTGTGAACGGCTGCTGCGCGCGGCTCCGGAAATTCTCGCCGACGGCTGGGAGGCCGCGCCGGCCCAGTTGCGCGATCGGTGGGCGCGGATGCTGGTGCACTGCCGCCGGGCGCGGCTGCTGGCCTACAAGGTGGTCTCGATGCAGAGCCAGGACCGGGTGGCCCCGAGTGACGCGGCCGCGTACCGGATCGCGGTGACCCGGCTCGACCAGGACAGCGCGGAAGTACTGACCGAACTGGCCGACCATATCGATCCCGCCGCCGAGGGCCCGCGGGTGAACTGGTTCCGGCGCGCGGTCGCCGATCACTGGAAGTACTCACAGGCCGCGACCATCGCTTCGGGGAGTATCGAAATGCAGCGAGTGTTGTTGTCCCGAGCCATGCTGGAGGCGCGATGAGTGACAATTGCGCAGCGGCTCATTGCGCCGACCGGGTGCGGGTGTCCCGCATGACACAGCAACATGCGGGGGCATCGTGAATATCGAACTGAGCGCGGAGGCGGTCGAATACGGTCTGCAGGCCCGCCGGGCGCTGGAGGCCGCGGGCGGCGATCAGCTGATCCAGGACGCCGAGGTCGATCCGGCACACCGGACCGCGGCCGTCGAACCGGTGCTGGCCGGACTCGGTGCGTGGGAACTGGATCCGCGCCGCGATCGCGACGACCTGGAAGCGGCCGCCGCACTGTGCCGGGCCGCCGGATACTGGGCGATCGCGTATCCGGTCGCCGAACGACTCGCGCGCCCGGTCGATCTGGAGGTCGACGGGATCGTGGTGGTGACCGAGCACGCGCCGCGGGCGGCGATCGCCGATATCGATCTGCGCTGGGCGGCGGTCGGAATCGACGGCCGCAGATTCGCGTCGAAGGTGCGGGCCGACGGGATCGCGCCCCGGGTGTCGGCGTTCGTCGCACCGCTGGAACTGACCGCGATCGACGACGGCGGAGCCGGCGATATCGCCCTGGCATTGACCCTGGGCTGCTGGACACTGCTGGGAATGCTCGACCGCGCGATCGAGCTGACCCGCTCACATGTGCTGCTGCGCACCCAGTTCGGGCGCACCCTATCGCAGTTTCAGAGCGTGCAGTTCCAGCTCACCGATGCCGAGGTCGAGCGCACCGGACTCGACGTCCTGGCCAAATACGCGCTCTGGAGTGTGCAATCGGGCGCCGAGGACGCACTCGGTGACGCGCTCGGCGCGCGGGTGGCGGCGCTCGACGCGGCCGAGGTGATCTTCCGGATCTCGCACCAGCTGCACGGTGCGATCGGATTCTGCGACGAGTCCACCCTGTCGTGGCTCTCGCGCTACAGTTTGCCGCTGCGCCGATTGCCCTGGGCGAGTTCGGGTTCACGCGAACAATTGACCCGGCACCTGGGCACGTGGGGCCTTTCGGGGCTGTTCGACGGCGAGGCGGTCGATGCGACATGGCGGTGAAATCAACAGTGCGCGCATATATGCACACTGTGCGACTTTGCGGTAGGTGCCTGTGACACAGTCGATTCCGGGATATGAGCAGCTGCCCGACGTGGTGACGGTGACCGCGACCGGACCGGTGCGGACGGTGACCTTCAACCGCCCGGACGATCTGAACGCGGTGAACATCGACCTGCACTGGGCACTGGCCAATGTGTGGCGCATGCTCGCCGCCGATACCGAGGCGAAGGTCGTGATCGTGACCGGCGCCGGGCGGGCCTTCAGCGCGGGCGGGGATCTGGAGTGGATCACCTCCTTCCTCGACGACGAGGTGGCCCGCGATGAGAGCCTGCGCGAGGGGGCGCAGATCATCGAGGAGTTGCTGCGGTTCCCGCTGCCGGTGATCGCCGCGGTCAACGGTCCGGCGATGGGACTGGGCGCGAGCGTGGCGGTGCTGTCGGACGTCGTCCTGATGTCGCGCGCCGCGTACCTGGCCGACCCGCACGTGAGTGTGGGACTGGTCGCCGGGGACGGCGGCGCCGCGTTCTGGCCGCTGCTCACCCCGCTACTGCGTTCACGCGTCTACCTCTACACCGGTGACCGGATCGATGCCGATACCGCACTGGATCTCGGTCTGGCCACCTCGATCAGCGAGCCCGGCGACCTGATGTCCGACGCCCTGACCCTCGCCGAGCGTTTGGCGGCCCAGCCCGCCCCCGCGTTGCGGGCGACCAAGCGGGTGGCGAATATGTATCTGTCCCAGGCGTTGAGCGGTGCGATGCAAGCCGGTTTCGCCGCCGAGGCGGTCACCATGGTCTCGCCCGAACATCGCGAGCGGTTGATGGCGCTGCGCAAGCACGCGAAGAGGTAGCCGATGGGTTCGCCGGACGATTTCCGTGCTCAGGTGCGCCGCTGGTGTGCCGACAACATTCCCGCCGACTGGCGCACCGCCCAGACCGGCGCCACCGACGCCGATTTCGTGAACTTCCAGCGGGATTGGTTCCAGCGGTTGCGGGCCGCAGGTTACGCGGTGCCACATTGGCCGGCCGAATGGGGTGGCGGGATGGCGGTCGCCGAGCAGGCTGTGCTGTATTCCGAACTGGCCGCCCATGACGCGCCCCGGCTGGTGCTGGCGTTCGTATCCATCCATCACGCCGCTTCGACCCTGCTGGCGGCCGGGACCGAGGAACAACGCCGGCGGCATCTGCCGGCGATCCTCGACGGCGAGATCTGGTGTCAGGGCTTCTCCGAACCGGGCGCCGGCTCGGATATGGCGGCACTGAGCACCTCCGCCCGCCGCACCGGCGATACCTACGTGGTCAACGGTCGCAAGTTGTGGGCCAGTGGCGCGGCGTTCGCCGACTGGTGCCTGCTGCTGGCCCGCACCGATCCGGGCGCGCCCAAGCGGCACGGCATCTCGTACTTCCTGATGGATATGCGCACCCCCGGTATCGAAGTGCGGCCGATTCAGCAGGCCACGGGCGAATGGCATTTCTGCGAGATCTTCCTCGACGACGTCGAGATCCCCGCCGCGAATCGGGTCGGTCCCGAGAACAAGGGCTGGCAGGTGGCCCAGCAGACGCTCGGCGCCGAGCGCGGGATGACCATGCTGGAGCTGTCCGAACGCCTGGCGCACGGCGGTTTCCGGCCGCTGGTCGAATTGTGCCGGGGCGCCGGCCTACTCGACGATCCACTGGTGTGTGACCGGCTCGCCGGATTGGAAACCGAGCTGGCCGGATTGCGGGCGCTGTGCGCCGAGCTTGTCGCCGCCGAGCGTCCCGGCCCCGCCGACGCCTCGATCGTCAAACTCGTCTACAGCGAGCTGCTGCAGCGGATGATGGATTTCGGGACCGAGGTCGCCGGGTTGTCCACCCACGCCGTGCTCGCGAAACCCCGGTCCAGTGGATGGGAATCGGGTGCCTGGATGCTCGATTTCCTCGGCTCCTGGGAATGGACGATTCCCGGCGGCACCAGCGAGATCCAGCGCACCATCATCGGCGAACGCGGACTCGGACTGCCCCGCGAACCGGTGGTCGGCTCATGAGTATCTCGATCCGGGAGTCCGCCGTGAACGAATTCGCCGAACTGCACGACGATCTGCGGGCCGTCGCGCGCCAGGTCCTCGCCGCCACCGAGCCCGGCGCACCCCAGGATTGGACCGCGGTCGTGGCGCCGGGATGGACCGGGCTCGAGATCGATGCCGAATTCGACGGTGCCGGAGCCACGTTCGCCGAAGTCGCGGTGGTGCTGCGGGAAATGGGCCGGGCGCTCACTCGCAGTCCCTATGCCTCGGTGTCGGCGGCGGTCGGCGTTCTCGAACTGACCGCGCCGAATCCCGAGCGGAACAACCTGTTACAGGATGTCGCGGCCGGGTCGGCGGTACCCGTTCCGGTTGTCGGCGGTGAGGTGCCCGGCCACGCGGTCGTTTCGGACGCGCGGTCTCCCGGTGCTCTCGTGGCATTCGAGCTGTCCGGCCATCAGGGGCAGGAGATACTGAGTGGTACAGCGGAATTCGTCGCCGATGCGCACGCGGCGACCACACTGCTGATCCCGGCTCGTGACGACGATGGTTCGGTGGTTCTGGTCGCGCTAACCCCGCAGACACCCGGCCTCACCGTGACCGAACGAGAGTCACTGGACGCCACCCGTGGTTTCGGTGCGGTGCGTGCCGAGAATGTTGCGGTGGATCCGAGCCTGGTGTGGCGGTGGGCGGATCCGGCCGCCGATCCGCTCGCCGATCTGTGGAACCGCCTGAGTATCACCACCGCGATCGACAGTCTCGGTGTCGCCGAGGCCGCCCTGGAGGCCACTGTCGCCCACGTCGGCACCCGCGAGCAGTTCAACCGTCCTGTCGGTTCCTTCCAGGCGGTCAAACACGCCTGCGCCGATATGGCCGTCGCTATCCGGGTAGCGGGCAAGGTGGTCGATCAGGCCGTCCGCGACCACGTCGAGCGCGCCCCCGATGCCTGGATCTCCGCCGCCCGGGCCAAGGCCTACACCACCTCGGCCGCGGTCGCAGTCACCGGCAAGGCGATCCAGCTGCACGGCGGAATGGGCTACACCTGGGAATCGGGCATCCACCGCCACCTGAAACGAGCGACCCTCAACCGGACGCTGTTCGGTTCTCCCGCCCGGCATCGGGCCGAACTGTCCCGTCGCTACCGATCCGCCGATTTCGCTCCCTGATACCGCCGCGGGGCGGTTGCGGCCGGTGCCCGGTACGTACGATTCGGCGTTCCGTACCAGGTCCGGCCGGTCGCACCGGTGGATGGCAGATGTGCTGTGATGGATCGACGGTGTGCGACGATGGATATTCATGAGCGCGTGTAGGTCGTGCTGGTCGGTGGGTTCACTGTGTCGCGGTCGAGTAGGTAGGTGATTGGTGTGGAGCGTGCTGCGCTGCTGCCGGGCGAGGTGGGCATCGGCGGCCAGGACCGCGAGCGGGATCGGCATTCGCCGCGGCCGGAGTACCGACCGGCTCGCCTGGGTGATCTCGAGGGCATCGCCACCCTAGAGGCCCGGGCGTTCGACGAACCATACGTGTATTTCATGCTGCGCCAGATGTTCGATCTATTCGGATCGGACTGGCTGGTCGCCGAATACGACGGTGCGGTGGTCGGGTATGTGCTCATCCTGAAACGTAACCGGCACGCGCTGCTGTTCAGCTTCGCTGTCGCCGAACATCTGCGCGGGTACGGCTGCGGCGCGCGGTTGCTGCGGCTGGCGGTACAGCGATTCCCGGCGATGGATGTCGACAGCGTATATCTGACGGTGCGACCGGAGAACGAGCGCGCCCGGAAGCTGTTCGAGCAGACCGGATTCGTCTGGGAGCAGCACGATCCGAACTACTTCGGGCCCGGTGAATCGCGCGACATCCTCATCTACTCGGTGGCCGGCACCTAGAATCGCCTCATGTCCGATATCGCACCGTGGTTGGCGTCGGTATCGACCTGGATCGTCAGGCGGGCAACCGATTACACTCCGGCGCTGGACTCGCCCGGCCGTGACGAAGGCGCTTTGCTGGAGGTCTTCGACGGGCATGTGGAGGCGGTGCTCACCGAATTCTCGCCACCCGGCGGCCACCGGCACGCGGACGGGCTGATCTTCGCTCACCTGTACGCGGCGGCGCGCGATCCGGCGGCCGACGAGCAGGGCTGGCGGGTCCCCAGTGCGATTCTGGTGGCATTGCTGGCGGCGGAGACCGAATTCCGCGGACCGCTCAGATCCGGTGTCCGCCACACCATTCTGCTGGCCGAGGTGTACGAGCGATGCGGGGCGCAACTGTCAGCGGTGGCGCTGCCCGGGCACGCGGCGCTGGCCTATCGCAGGGCGGCGGCGCTGTACCGGATCGCCGAGGATCTCGAGTCCGAGGATCGCTGCGCGCTGGCGCTGGCCCGGGCTCGCACCCTGACCCTGCCGGCGGGTGTGCGGCGGCTGGGCCGACGCGTCTCGGATATGTTGTGCGGGTACGGATATCTGCCGTTTCGGCTGCTGGTGTGGCTGATCGTGGAGGTGGCGGTATTCGGTGTGCTCGTCAGATGTGCCGCGCCCGGCCAGGACGTCGGCGAATGGTTGTACACGGTGGTGACATCGTTTCTGAATCCGACGGGCATCGGTGATACCGACCGCGCGCCGGGCACCCGGCTCGCGCTTGCGGCCGAGTCCTGGGCGGGAGCGGTATCGATGTCGATCTTTTTCGCCCTGCTGGTGCGGAAGTGGTTCCGGCTGTGACGGTTTCGCGCAGATCAGGGCGGTCCACAGGACTTATGTCACGATGAAACCGACCCACCCGATTCGCTCGGTGTGAGCAAATCATCTGTTTCGGCGGCGGTTCCACGGGCACACTGGATAGGGACACGCAAAATCTGCGGGGGTATGAGCGAGGGCGTCGAGTAGCCGGCGCGAAGGGAGCGGGCGCATGAGAATTCGCCCGCGACAACAACTTCTCGATCTGTGGCGATCGGTCCTGGACTGCTGTTATAGGGAGGGCACCTGGACCTGGGGCGGACGGGACGGCGCCAATTCGATCAGCGACGCCGAACAGCTACTGTGCCTTCTGTATCCGGCGACAGCTGTCGATACCTTCGGGTTGGACCAGCCCGACGACATCAGCGCGGACGCCAAGAGCGCGCTGGCGCCCTTCGGTAGCGAGACCCGCATCGGCACCGTTCTGGTCGGATTGATCGAGGAATATCTGACCCGCTACACCGCCGCCGACGGCGAGCCGATCTTCGCGATGGGCGGCTACCTGCGTGCCCAGGGCGATCACACTCCGACCGAGAACGAGCAATCCGTCGAGGTCGTGGACTCGTATTCGATGTCGCTGAGCCTGTGTATCGCCGCCATGCGCTTCCTGCGCGGCTACGAGCGATCGATGGCGGGACTGCTGCGCGATGAGACCAAGACGCGGTTCGACGGCCGGATGTCGGCGTTGCGGACGCGGGTCGGCGCGCGGTTGACGGCGGCCATGACCGGGCTGGTGCGCAGTTTCGTCATCCACACCGCCGAGCCCGATTCCCCGGCGGGACAGGCGATTCTGCGCATGGTCAACCAAAGCGGGGCCCCGGACGCGGAGATGGTGCGATCGCTGTCATCGAGGCTCGAGCTGCTGCGGGTGCGGGCCGCGAACGAGGTCCGGCTACCGGTGACCGAGGTGCTGAACATCGCCGACGACCGCCGGCTGTTCGAATGCGGCTGGAGCTGGGGTGTGGTGCGCGGCGCCGATTCGGTCGAGTACGCCCGAGGCCATGTCGCGGTTGACG
Source organism: Nocardia sp. (assembly GCA_017354515.1). Classification (GTDB taxonomy): domain Bacteria; phylum Actinomycetota; class Actinomycetes; order Mycobacteriales; family Mycobacteriaceae; genus Nocardia. The sequence continues at coordinate 15,163 of JAFMQT010000048.1, forward strand.
ACGGCCATGCCGAGGCGCGGCCGTATCTGTACTTCACCATGGTGGCCCTGGACGGCATCATCGATCTGTCTTCGCAGCGCATCCGGGAACTGGACCTGCTCGATGCCACCCAGCGTCAGCTGGCGGACGAATTGACCCTGCGCAAGGAGCTGGCGCAGACCTACTGGTCGACCGTGGCCCGCTTCGGCAGCGAACGCTGGCCGCTGGAGGACATTCCGTGGCGTACCTCCGACGGTGAGGAGTCCGACTATTTCAGTCTCGTGGTGGCCGCGATTCTGGTGCAGGATCTGCTCTCACGCGCCACCACCGACGATCTCGAGCGGGCGGTGAACGTCCTGGATCAACTCGCGCGCCGCGGCCGCATCATCAACCGGCCGACAGCC
>JAFMQT010000049.1 GCA_017354515.1 Nocardia sp.
TGCGGTCAGCAGTACTGCGAGAATTGCGCACGTCGCCGTCGCCCAGAGCACCTTCACGCCGTCATCCCTCCCACTGTCGTATCCGCCGCCCAGACGCAGGCGGAGACCGCCGTAATCGCATCAGCATGCGCCCTATTTCTTGGGTAGGGCCGTCTGGATCGTCGAGGCAATTTCGATCCTGTGGTCACACGCCATCCAGTCCGTCATGCCGGCGAAGCTACTGATAGAGAGGTCTATGGATCCATCTGGGCCGGGCATTACCACGTAGCAACTAGTCGCATCGTATCCTTGATAGGTGATTGACTTGATCCCATTGATTGTGATTTCTTGCAGATTTCCGTTCTGGCGTTGACGAAATTGATCCAGAGTGATATCGGTGGAGGAAATAGTTAGATCATTGATTGGTGTCGAGACTCCAAAGGCGTCTTTCCTGCGACTGAAAGTGCATCCAACGAAGGCGTATCCTGTATGTGGGTCATCTTTTCTTTCTCGCGTCTTGGGGTCGAAACCTGCTTGTTGCACCACAGAGTCGCCGATGCTGACGCAGGGGTCGAAGGTTACCGGTTTCCTACCATCAGGATCCTGTTCTTCCGTCGGCTTCACTGACACCGCAACGATCGGTTTCGTACTGGTGGGTTCGCTGGAATTCATACTGGAACGACTTGCGCCGCATGAAGTTAGCAGTGCCACCAGGATCGCGAGCGATGCCGTACCCCGGGAACCCTTCACGCCTGGCCCCCGCCTGTCCGGTTGGACGCGGAAGCGATCCTGCTCCTGTTTACCTGGTCAGCTTGCTCTATCAGGTTGCCAGCTCGCAGATATGTTTCTTGCAAATGCATGGCACCCTCGATCAGTTGATCCACCACTGCAACTCCGTCCGTCGCCTTGCGGGAAAATCCCTGCTGCAGTTCGGCCCCCGTCCGGAAGCCGCCGAACCCACGGTAGCCAGGAATTTCACCAAGCGCCTTCTTAATTGACAGCAGCTCGGCAATGGCTTGCTCATAGAGGTTGGCCGCGTCCTGGGCGGCCTTCGGGTCGAAATGGACCTGCCCCGCTGCTACCGCGTTGGCAAAGGTTTGAATCTGCGCTTGGCCGTAGTCGATCCGTTGGTTGTCGGCCATCACTCCCCCATCTCGATGTCGGATCCGTCGCCAGCACAGCATACGACGGGCATAGCCCAAATTTGCGGTGCTGGTTCAGGCGGCTGCGAACTCTCCAGCTTGTATTCCGGACGTGAACGCCACCCATTCGGCACGAGTGTAGTTCAACCGCACCCCGCCGGTGGACGTGATCGACACGCCGCCGCCGACGAGGTGGTCCAGGGATCGGATTCCGGGAACAGGTTGGGTGCGCCGACCCACGGCCAGGTCCAGAAAGTCAGCCCACGAACTGAGCGGGAGCTCTATAACCGGCTGTGATGCAGGGGGATTCGATGGATCGCGGAGGTACTTGCTGTCACGCAGGAGGACTGACTCGCCAGCGAATTTCACCTCGACGCAGGAGGCTCCTCCGTTGTTGCTGAAGGAACTTTTCATCCAGTCTCGGTGAAAGCCGGGCTTCATCGTCACTCCATCTGCGTGTACCTCGAGATCCGATCGGCGATCACGTCCATGCTGTCGGCGGTGGGCAATGCTCGGATTCGAAGTCGTTCTTCGGCAAGCGCGTACAAGTCTACTTGTCCCTGTTCCTGGAGGTAGAGAGCGCCGGTGTGGTACTCGATATACGCGATGCTTCGGGCCTCGGTGAAGTTCAGCAGGATGAACGAACCTGTCAGCCCTTCGTGGACGGCGACCCGGTTGGGCAGGATGCGCACCTCGACATTGTCGCGTTTGGCGAGGTCGAGGGCGTGTGTTAACTGTCCTCGCATGACCGCCGGCCCGCCGACCGGCCGATCGAGCACCGCTTCTTCGATGATCACGCCGAGGTGCAGGGGCGGATCGCGGTCGATTCGTTGGCGGGCCATCCGGGCGCGGACGGTTTGAGCTTTGTCCATGGCGGGGATATGGAGGCTGTCGGTCAGCAGCGCGGCTACGTATTCGGGGGTCTGCAACTGCCCGGGAATCACCTTGTCCGCGTACTCGAATTGACTGTCGGCCAGGCCCTCGAGACCGACGAAGGTTTTGAACCAGTCTGGGAGCACTTCACCGAACGGCGCCCACCAGGTCCCGTGATCAGCGCGGCCGGCCAAGGAGACCACGCGCTCGCGGCGTTCGACGTCGACCTGGTAATAGCGCAGTAGCTGTGCGACCTCGTCAGGCTGCTGGGTGCTCTTGCCGGCCTCCATGTAGCTCAGCTTGGCCGCCGTGCACCCGATGTGTTTGGCGGCGTCGGATTGCTTGATCCGCGCTGCCTCGCGGGCAGAGCGCAGGTCGTGACCGACCAGGAAGCGCAGCGCCGACGGATCGGATCGGTCGTCTCGCATGTCGTCCCTTCGAGCTGGGCCAAGAGCAGATCGAAATCTACTGCATCAACTTTGCTGGATACCTAGCGCTATGCATCGATTTAAGCTTAACTCTAATAATCAGATCGACCCGGTTCGTTGGTACGCACAGACTGATCCGGGCGCTTGCCGGCCGTACTCACATCCCAGACACCGAGGGGGAACCACAGTGAAGGTTGCGATTCCATCGAGGGACATGCTGCTCGGGGCGTGTGCGGGGCGGGTGCCGATTCCGCATCCGGTCCTGCTCGCGGCGCGGGAGCTCGCTCGGCTGCACGCTGCCCACATCGAGAACGCAGGTGCGCTGAGCTGCGCGAGATCCCAGCACATCCGCGATATCGACCGGTGGGTGGCGGACGAGATTCCCGCACCGGTCAGTGCCGCGTATCTGCACACCGAAACGGTCGGCATGGTGGTGGATCGGATCGCGCGATTATCGGCCGTGGTCCATGCGGGCGAGCGGGGCGGACATCACGAGGCCGAGTTGCCGCGCATGTGGCAAGCGTTGTCGGAGTTGGCGATCGGGTACGGAGATCTGGCTTTCGAGGTCGGGCAACGGACGCGGCGGTTGCCCAGCTTCCCCGGCCGCATCCGGGGTGATGTCCGTGACGCTTGATCCGGCCCGGGTGCTCTACCAGTTGCGGAGCCTGACCACGGTCGATCACCTCATGCTCGATGCGGCGACCAGGTATATCAGCGAGGGCGAGAGGTCGACGTTGGCGAATCAACTCAGCCGAGCCGCGACGCACCTCGCGACCGGTATCGGCTCGAATCGCGCTGTGCCGTCATCACTTACCGCGACTGGCACCGATTGCGATGAGCTGGACTTGTGCGCCCAGCCGACAGCGGCCCTGGTCGCCGCCGTCTTCGTGCGCAATACGCTGCACCGGTGGCAGTGGGGCGATGTGCTGGTCGATGCCGAATGTGTTGTGCGCGAACTCATCACGGCGGCCGTCGATGCCGTCACAGCCGACGGTCCGGGCTATCCGACACGGATTACAGTGCGGTTGAATGCGATCGCATCGACACGCTTGCGGGTGGAGATCCGCGACTGCCCCGACAATGCCGCCGCCATCGCGGCAGCCGAACGGTTGACCACCGACCGCGTCGAGCACCTGAGCGCCCGCTGCGGCCGCCATCATGCCCATGGCCGAACCACCCTGTGGGCCGAACTCACCCGCCCCGGCGACTGCCGGTGGATATAGGTGCTCGACGGTCGCATAGCACTTGATCGTCGCGACCGGCATCGATGTCGAGAACGAGGCGCCGGTTCCGTCCCAGCCATGTACCCGACATGAGAGGAACCGATCATGGAACCGAGCGACGTCACCGCAGTTCTCGAGCGGCCGATCAGCCAGCAGATGCTGGCCCGCGACGTGGCGCGTCTTGCGTATGTCGCCAAGGACGGCACACCCCGCAACGTCCCGATCGCGTTCAGCTGGAACGGGGCCGAGATCGTGATGTGCACGGCCAAGAATGCGGCCAAGCTGCATGCCCTGCGCGCCAACCCGGCGGTCGCGTTGACGATCGATACCGAGGTACACCCGCCCACGATCCTGCTCGTGCGCGGCAGCGCTGATCTGGACTACGTCGATGGCATCCCCGACGAGTACATGGAGGCGACCAGCACGTACGAGATGACCCCGGAACAACGGGTCGAATGGGAGGCCGGGGTGCGGTCCCTCTACCACGATGGGATGGTCCGAATCGTGGTCGCTCCGACCTGGGCGAAGCTGATCGACTTCGACACCACCCTGCCGAGCGCGGTCGAAGAACTGATCCGGCAGCAAGCTGAGCGTCAGGGCTGATCTGGGCTCAGTCGAACCTCACGGCGATCGACGGCCTCCGGTACGGGCAGCTCGGATACCCCGGCCTGCTCGCCGCCGCGAACCAGCCGCCCGGCCAGGAAGTCGCTCATCAGGCCGGCGTCGTCGGCCTGCGCAGTCAGTTCCTTGATGCGACGTTCGGAGTTCATAGCGTTGCCTCCCATACGGTGTATTCTGCGTTCTCGTCCACCTACCAGATGCCTGGGATGAGCCGGTGCGTTTCGCCCATGTACTGGGCGTACTCGTCTCCCAGGCCGTCGAGGAGGACGCGTTCCTCGATGCGGATGCGGTACCAGACCGCGGCGAGGATGCAGGCGTCGTAGACGATGATCGCGCCGATATTGGCGTTGGTGACCGAGAACGCGAGCAACGCCAGCAGCATTCCGGTGTAGGAGGGGTGGCGTAGCACCCGGTACGGTCCGGTGCGGACCAGCTGGTGGTCCTGCTGGATGTGCACGATGGCCCGGAAGTATCTGCCGAGGGTGATGATCGACCACAGCCGCAGCGCGATCCCGACCCAGGCGACGACCAGGATCACCGCGTAGGCGGCGTACGGCAATGTGAATCCGAGCGCTGGAAGCTTGGCGCGGATTGCCCCGGCGAGGAATCCCGCCACCACTGCCGTGACGATGATCGTCCCCAGCGAGCGCCACTCACGCGTTCTGGAGCGGCCACCGCGCACCCATTGCACTACCTGTAGCACCACCTCTGCGGTGAGCCACACGAGCAGCGTAATAGTGAACGCGAGTCCCATACCGCCGATGATAGGCCTGGAGCGCGTTCAAATCCGGTCGCCGGTGAGCAGCGTGGTGATCTCACGGGCGAGGTCGTCGGTCCGCAGCGGATCGCGGAAATCGCTTGCGGCCCAGCAGCGGATGGCGTCGCTCACCAGGACTTGGGCTATCCGTGCGAGGCGCGCGACATCGACGTCGGCGGCGAATTTGCCGTCGAGCTGGGCCTGCTGGAACGGGGTCAGGAACAGGAACGTCAACTCGTTCTCGGTGGCGCCCTCGGCCATGGCGCGGCGTTCGAGCCGGTAGGACTCGAGGACGGTCTCGAAAACCAGCTCGGGTGGATAGTGGCGGGTCCGGCTCTCCAGCGTCCGGATCACCGTGGCGATCACATCCGACAGGTCGTAGGGCTGTTCCACCATGGCAGTCGCGGCCTGGTGGGCATCGCGCATGGTGTCGGCCTCGACGGTGAGCAGGATGTCCTCGCGGCGCGCGAAGTACACGTAGAACAGCGCTTTGGATACCCCGGCGGCCTTGCATATCTCGGTGACGGAGGTGGCCGCGTACCCCTTGGTGCGCCACAGCGCCATCGCCGCCTGCATGATCGCGTTCCGGCTGGCCTCCGCGCGAGCGCGCACCGGCACGGCCCGTTCCTGACGGGCGTCAACCTTCCGTTTCGGCGAAACTCCTGTCATAAGAGCAATATACAGGTATACAGTTTCCTGACTAGAGTCAGAAAAATATCGCCCTCCGCCGGCAGGGCAGGTGAATATCTGACCGAAAGGAAGGCGCATATGGGAGTCGTCGTCGCCGAGCGGCCCGGCCCGGCCGTCTCGGACAGTCTGCGAGCTCAGCAGGTGATCCTGTGGTCCACGCCGGTGGTCGCGCTGGTGCTGCTGGTGTTGTTCGCGTCGTTTCCGGGGTTCTTCCCGCCGATGTCACCGAATATGACCGCCACCCAGGTCGCCGGCTTCTACCGCGACCACACCCCGATGATCCGGTTCTCGATGGTCGGGTTCAATCTGTGCGGGATCATGATCGTGCCGTTCTTCGTGCTGATCATGGTCCAGATGCAGCGTATGCGCGGGCAGAGCCACATCTTCGCGTTCTCGTATCTGGCCGCCGTGGTCGCCGGGGCCGTGCTGTTCGCGCTCTCGGACATCCTGTTCGGCGTGGCCGCCTTCCGGCCCGAACGGTCCCCGGATCTGATCCAGCTGCTCAACGATATGGCGTGGATCCTGTTCATCGCGCCGATCGGCATGCTGGTAGCGCAATTCGTGCTGCTGGCGCTGGCGGTCTACTTCGACGACGACTCCGACCCGATCTTCCCCCGCTGGGTCGGGCACTACAGCATCGCGACCGCGGTGCTGATGGCGCCGTCCGCGGGGGCGGCCGTCTTCCGGGACGGTCCGCTGGCCTGGAACGGAGCGGTGTCGTTCTGGTTGCGCAATATCGCGTTCGCGGCGTTCGTAATCGTCATGTTCTTCCTGCTGCGCGGGGTCTACCGGCGGCAAGCCGAGCAGCAGGCGCCGGCATGAGTGCGCGCACAGCCGTTGATGTGCCGCGGATGCGCCCCGATGTCTGGATCGCCTACTGGATATTCGCCGCGTTCTACACCGCGTTGTCGGTGGGCGTGGTGTTCATGGGCCGCGCCACCCCACCCCCGCGCCCGGATGTGAGCGATGACCAGGTCGTGCACTGGTTCGCCCAGCATCACCTGACGATCCAGATCGGATACCCGATCCTGCTGGTGATCGCCGGCGGCGCCGCGATCTCCAACGGCATCATCGGCCACTTCATGAAACGCATGTCCACCGGGTCGATGCTGGCCTACGCGTTCATCGCCGCCATGGGGGTGGGCGCGGTTCCGGGATTCATGGTGCTGGTGGTGTGCTGGCTGACCGCCACCTTCCGGCCCGATCGCTCGCCAGGAATCCTGCACCTGCTCTACGACCTGGGCAATCTGTCCTACGACGGGTCGCTGGGCTGTTTCACCGCCGCCTACGCCATGGTCGCGATCGCGGTCCTCTACGACCGCAACGGCGTCTTCCCGAAATGGTTCGCCTACATCTCGATCTGGCAGATCGTCACCGAGGTCATGGCGACGCAAATGTGGGTGTTCCATTCCGGGGCCTTCGCCTGGAACGGGATGATCACCTTCTACATCGCCGTGGTGATCTTCGCGGTGTGGATCGGCTGCCTGCTGCCCATCATGTGGAACGCCGGCCGGGCCGAAGCCGCCGACGCCCGCCCTGCACCCGAGGAGGCCCGATGACCCTCTCCGAATCCGATACCGCCGCACTCTCTGCCGACGAAAAGCCCACGGCCCCACATCTTCCCGGCGACCTGGCGATGTGGGTGATGGTGCTGGGTGATCTGTTCTTCTTCGGCTGCTACTTCCTGGCGTACATGGTCTTCCGCGACCGGTCCCTGCCCGAGTTCGCCGCCGCCCAGCGCCGGCTCGAGATGGGCATCGGCGTCACCAACACCCTGGTGCTGCTCACCAGTTCGATGTTCATGGCCGCCGCCGTTCAGGCCGTGCGGCGCGGTGCGATAGGTACCGGCCGGCGGCTGGTGTGGGCCACCGGCGCGTGCGGGGTGATCTTCGTCGGGCTCAAGGCCTTCGAATGGCACCGGGAGATCAGCGCCGGCAATACCGTCGGCAACGAATTCTTCAGTTTCTACTACGCCCTGACCGGAATCCATCTGGCGCACTTGGTACTCGGGCTGCTGATCCTCGGCGTCGTACTGCGCGAACTGCGCGAGCGGGCCCGCCGGCGGCCGAGCCTGGTCGAACAGGGCGCCACCTACTGGCACATGATCGACCTGCTGTGGGTGGTCATCTTCGCCATCCTCTACTGCATGAGGTGAAATCCGTGACCGCTTTCCTCACCACCTCCGCGACCCGGCTGCGGCCGGGCACCCGCACCGTCGTGATCGTCTGGCTGGTGCTGATGGCCATCACCGTCATCTGGTGGCTATTGACCCCGGAAGATCAGGGCAGTGCGGGCGCGTCCGGCAAAGCGCTCGTCACCGCCATCGTCCTCCTCGGGATGATCAAGTGCCGCTTGATCATCCGATACTTCATGGAGGTCCGGCACGCACCGCGCGCGCTGCGTTACGCCACCGATGCCTGGGTGGTGATCCTGTGGCTGGGTCTGCTGGCTATCAACCTCTACCGGTGAGGGTTACCGCGCGCCGGGTTCGAGGACGCCGCTGACGAAGGTCTGGTCGAGGATCCGCATATCCCCCTCTTCGGGAACGGGAAGTGCGTTGTCGGCCAGTAGATCCCGCAACGCTGACCCGGTCAGCGACCAGCCCAGTGTGTCCAGATATTTGCTCGCTTCATTGCGTTCGCCGAAGTAGCGCAGATTCGCCATATCGGGATCGAAGCCCTGCTCGCCCCAGCGTGCGGAGATCGCGTGCATGCGATCCTTCATCTTGTGCTCGTCGCCATCGCTGCGATTGCGGGTGTTCTCGGTGGCCACCCGGCTGCCCGGCGCGCTGAGTTCGGTGATGGTGTCGAGCAGACGATCCTGCGCCTGTGCGGGCAGATACCCGAGCAAGCCCTCGGCGCTCCAGGCGGTCGGGCGGGCCGGGTCGAAGCCGGCGCCGCGCAGTGCCGCGGGCCAGTCGTCGCGCAGGTCCGCTGGCGCCACCCGCAGATCGGCGGCGGGTGCGGCGCCCAGATCGCCGAGGGTGCGGGTCTTGAACTCGATGACCTGCGGCTGGTCGACCTCGTACACGACGGTCCCGGCCGGCCAGTCCAGCCGGTAGGCGCGCGAATCCAATCCAGCGGCCAGGATCACCACCTGCGCGATTCCCGCGTTCGCGGCGGCCAGGAAGTACTCGTCGTAGAACTTGGTGCGGACCGTGGCGGCGTCGATCAACGCTTGTTCCATCTCGGCGGCCGAATCCGTCGCGTCCGCGGTGTCCTCACCGGTGGCCAGCCGCACCAGCAGGTCGATGCCGACCGCGCGCACGAGCGGTTCGGCGAACGGGTCGCTGATGAGTGGACGCTCGGCGCGGGTCGCGCGGGCCCGGGCGGCGGCGACCATGGTGGCGGTGGCCCCGACACTCGAGGCCAGATCCCAGCTGTCGCCGTCGTGCCTGGTGGATGTCATATCGCTCCTCGGGGTCGGGCCGGAATTCCGCGAATTCGTTAGGTATAAGAAAGATACTTTTAGGTATATTAAAGAGCTGTGGAAGAGACGGCAACCGGACCCGATGCGGATCTCGGCGTGCGGGTTCGTTCGGCGGTGGGACGGCTGTATCGCCGATTCCGCAGCCAGCGACCCGAGGGCAGTCTCGGCGATGCAGCCCTGGCTGTACTCACCCATCTGCACAAACACGGTCCCCTGACACTCACCGAACTCAGCGAATACGACCGTGTCTCCCCCGCCTCGATGAGCCAGACCGTCAACCGGCTCACCTCCGCCGGCTACGTCGAGCGCACCCGCCATCTCGAGGACCGGCGGCGGGTGCTGCTGAGCACCACCGCCGAAGGCGACGAACTCGCCGCTGCCGCACGCGCCCAGCGCAACGCCTGGCTCGATCGGCGCCTGGACGAGCTCAGCTCGGCAGATCGCGCTGTCATCGCCCGCGCCGCAGAACTTTTCACCCGTATCGCCGACTCGTGAGCGCGCGCTGCGCGGCCCGTCCCCGGCGCGGGCACCGCCCAGTGAGTACGGTGATGGACCGGTGCCCCCGACAGACAGGATTGCCCGTGAACGTCAGCGGAAAAACGGCCATCGTCACCGGTGGCGGACGTGGAATCGGCGCCGCCATCGCCACCGCATTGGTCCGTGAGGGCGCACGAGTGCTGATCGCCGACCTCGATGAGCAGCCCGCGCGGGACCTGGCCGCCGAACTCGGGCAGCAGTGGCCCGGGCGCAGCGTAGCCGTGGGCGGCGATGTCAGTGATCCGGCTGCCATCACCGCGATGATCGAGCGGGCGAGCGGCGAATTCGGTTCGGTGGACATGTATTTCGCCAACGCGGGCATCTTCGGCGAACCGGGCCTGGGTGAGGGCGACGGCGGTTGGGACCGTGCGTTCGAGGTCAACGTTCGCGCCCACGTCCGCGCCGCCCAGCAGTTGGTGCCGGGGTGGCTCGAACGCGGCGAAGGCTATTTCGTCAGTACCGCCTCGGCCGCCGGACTGCTCACCCAGCTCGGGATGGCCGCCTACTCCACCACCAAGCACGCCGCCGTCGGATTCGCCGAATGGTTGTCGATCGCCTACGGCGACAAGGGAATCCGAGTCAGTTGCCTGTGCCCGATGGGGGTGGCCACCGACCTGCTTTCCACGGGCGCCGACGCCGCCGACCCGGACGTGGCCTTCGCCGCCCGCTCGGTCGGCACCGCCGGGCAGATCCTGGCTCCCGACACCGTCGCCGACGCGGTGCTGGCCGCGATCGCCGAGGAACGATTCCTGATCCTGCCCCACCCCGAGGTGCTGGAGATGTACCGCCACAAGGGTTCGGACTACGACCGGTGGCTCGCCGGTATGCGCCGATTCCAGGCCGCGCTCACCGAATCGGAGTAGCGACCCAGGCAGACTGGACAGATGCCATCTGAGCCCGCCTATCGCCCCACCCCGGCGGACCTGGCGGCCGCGGCGGGCACCACCATCGACGATGTGCTGGCGCCGGATCTGCGGGTGCTGTTCTGCGGAATCAACCCCGGCTTGTGGTCGGGAGCCACGGGCCACCATTTCGCCCGTCCCGGAAACCGTTTCTGGCCGGCGCTGTTCCGGTCCGGGTTCACGCCCCGGCTGCTGCGGCCCGACGAACAACAGCAGCTGCCCGAGTTGGGGCTGGGCATCACGAATATGGTGGCCCGCACGACCGCGAAGGCCGATCAGCTGACCCGTCAGGAACTGCTGGACGGTGGTCGCGCGCTCACCGAACGTGTGCTCCGATATCGCCCGCGGGTGCTGGCCGTTCTCGGCCTGGGCGCCTACCGGACCGCCTTCGGCCGCCGCCGAACCACCGTCGGCCCCCAACCGGAAACCCTTGGCAGCACCGAGATCTGGGTCCTGCCCAACCCCAGCGGCCTGAACGCCCACTACACCCTCGATGCCCTCGCCGCCGAATTCCGGACCCTGCGCGAAGCAACCGAACCCCGCCCCTGACGCCGGAGCCTCCGGACGCGCGTGCCGGCAGGGAGTTACGTCGAAGTATTTACATACATACCGTATGTATGAGAGCGTGTTTGTGTTCAGGCACTACGGAAGGAACGCTCATGGGAATCAGTACCGATCTCGGGCCGATGCGGCAGGTGCGGTTGGCCGGCGGGACGATCAACTACCACGACACCGGCGCCGGCGCGCCCGTGGTGTTCGTGCACGGCCTGCTGGTCAATGCCGATTTGTGGCGCAAGGTGGTGCCGCGGGTAGCGGCCGCCGGGCACCGCTGCCTGACCCCGGATTGGCCGTTCGGCTCGCACACCGAACCGGTCCCGGGCGTCGATCTCTCACCCACCGGAGCCGCGGACCTCATCTCGAACTTCCTGCGCGAACTCGACCTCCGCGATGTGACCGTGGTGGCCAACGACACCGGCGGGGCGATTACACAGATCATGCTGTCGCGCGATCGCGATCGCGTCGGGCGCGTGGTCCTGACCAACTGCGACGCCTACGAGAAATTCTTCCCGCAACCGTTCACCATGCTGCCGACGCTGGCCCGCATCCCCGGTGTGCTGGCCGTGGCGCTGCAGAGCCTGCGCTGGCGCCCGGCGCTGCGGCTGCCCATCGCATTCGGGCTCGTCACCAAACACACACCGCCGCGCGAGATCACCGAGTCCTATCTGAGCCCGAGCCGCGACCGAGCGGATATCCGCGCGGATCTGCGACGGTTCCTGCGCGGAATCCACCACCGCTATACCCTCGAGGCCGCGCGCGGCTTCCCGGATCTGGAACTGCCGGTGCTGCTGGCCTGGGCACGTGAGGACCGCTCGTTCCGGCCGGAGTTCGCCGAGCGCCTGGCCGCCGATCTGCCGAACGCGACACTGCGGATGATCGATGATTCGCTGACCTTCATCGCCGAAGATCAGCCCGAGTTGCTCAGCGAGTTGATCGTGGAGTTCACTCGGCTACATGCCACGCCGTAGCCAGGAGGACAGATCACGCACCACGCGCGCGAATCTGGAGCGGGCCGGCCGCCGGTTGTTCGGCGAGCGCGGATATTCCGCGGTCTCGGCGGAGGACATCGTGGCCGAGGCCGGGGTCACTCGTGGTGCGCTGCATCATCATTACGGTGACAAGCGCGGGCTGTTCATCACCGTGCTGGAACAACTCGAGGCCGACAACACCGCCGAGGTCGGCGCCGCCGTCGCCGCGCTACCCGATCCGGGCGACACCTTGGCCGCGATGGCGACCGGACTGAACACCTTCCTGGCGATCAGCCGCCGCCCGGAAACGGTGCGGATCGCCATGTCCGACGGTCCCGCGGTGATCGGCTGGCAGGCCTGGCGTGAGATGGAGTCCCGGCACGGCCTCGGACTGATCACCACGCAACTCGAACAGGCCGTGCAAGCCGGTCTGGTGCCCGCACTCCCGGTTCGCACCCTCGCGCAGTTGATCCTGGCAGCGATCACCGAGGCCGGGATGATCGTCGCGCACGCCGAGGACTCCGAGGCCGCCGCGGAAGAGACCGCGCACTGTGTGCTGGCCATGCTGTCATCGCTGCTCACTCCCCCGACCGGCTGATCGTCGGTAGCGTTCGACGCGATCCCAATCGGTCCGTCGGTACGGGTTTGGGGCATCACCGCTCGGCTATCCGGGCCCACAACACCGGGTTCGCCGGTGCCGCCCGATCGGAAAGGACCGGACCGATGCTGATGCTGTCCCCCACGGCCGTGGCGGCCGTGCGCCTGATCACCTCCAGCGAAGGCTCACCGCAGGGCGCCGGGTTGCGGATCTTCACCGCCCCCGAGGCGCAGACCCTGCAACTGGAGGTCGCCGAGGAACCGGCCGACCAGGACCAGGTGCTGACCGCGGAGGGAACCCGCGTGTTCCTGGACCACGATGCCGCGACGCTGCTCGACGACAAGATTCTCGACGCCCAGACCGACCCGAACGGCAACGAGGCATTCGTCGTACTGCCCCAGCCGAAGCAACCCCCGGCCGAATGAGTGCCCCTCGCGAACCGATCCGAATCCACCATGACGGAGTGAATCATGTTGCTGCGTAGAATAGCTCGCCCCCTGCTCGCGACAGGTTTCATCGCGGACGGCACCCGGACCCTCGTCCAGCCGGACACCGCCGCGCAGAACCCGGCGCTGTCCCGGCTCCCCGGCGACCCCGCGACGGTGGTGCGGGTGACCGCGGCCGCCAGGATCGGCGGCGCGCTCGTGCTGGCGCTGGGAACCGCACCCCGCACCGGCGCTGCCGTGGTGGCCGCCACCACGGTTCCGACGCTGCTGGGCGAGGATTTCTGGGCCGAAGCCGATCCCGCGCTGCGATCGGCCAAACGCAGCGCGTTCGTCAAGGACATCGGCCTGCTGGGCGGGGCGATGATCGCCGCCGCCGACACCGAGGGCAAACCGTCACTGGCCTGGCGGGGCCGGCGCGCCGCACGACGGGCCACCCGGGCGATCTCGGGTAGTGCGAACACCACCGAACTGCCCGACGGGCAGCACCTGGTTCGTCAGGCTCGCGGCGCCGCGGCGACCGGCGCCGGACTCGCCGGACGAGCCAGGCAGGAGGCCGGCCGGCTCACCGACACGATCCGCGAGCACGGTCCGCACTGGGCCGCGACCGCCAAGGACTACACCACCGACGTCGGTGAACGCCTCACGGAGGTCACCGGCGACGTGGGCGAACGACTCGGCGACGCCGGTGACCGGCTGCTGGCCACCGCCAGGGAGCACGGCGGCGATCTGGCCCGGACCGCGAGCCACCGCATCGGCGCATAAGCTTCCCGGGGCCGCGGACACCGCCGGACAGCCACCGGCGGTGCCGGTCGGCCGCTCCGATCCCGCTGTGCCAGAACAGTTTCCGCGATGTGTAGCCGAATTACCCGGTGCCGTCGCGAGAGAAGGCGACGGTCATCGGAAATCCCCCGGCGAGCCGGTCGTAGGAGCCGACTTCCGCGGTCGCCGATTCGGTGATCGTGCGAATCACATGCCAGCCCAACCCGGTTTCGTCGACGACCTCCCGGGTGGTGGCGGTCGCGGTCAGGCACACCTCGATGCGTCCGTCGCCGTAGGTGAATTCGCAGTCGATCACCGAACCGTCGGTGGCGGCGTCGATGAGGTCGGTGGCGATCTCATCGACCGCGATCTGGATATCGGTCACCTCGTCCAGTGCGAATTCGGCCATCAGCAGCACTGTTTCGGTCAGGGCGCGCAACATGGCCAGGTGCCGGTGCTCGGCGGCGATTCGGAGTCCCACCGATGTCGGCGGGGCGGATCGGTCACTGCACACGACTCACCTTTCGCCGGGTCCGGTTTCGCTGGCACGGGCGCTCGCTGCCCCTCGCAACGGGGCCGGCCCTCGCAACGGGTCCGTCCGTTCCTCAGCCCGGCATACCCTCGCCCGAGGGGGCCAAACACCGCCGGTGTCGGCCTCACACCGTTCGCTCGTGCACAGTCAACAGTAGGTGGTCGACCTCGATCCGGGATTTGCCGGCCCACCGTCCCCGGCTCACTTCGGACACCAGCTGGGCCGCCAGTTCACGCACCTTGACGTTGGTTTCCTGCGAACGCCAGGTCAGCAATCCGAACGCCTGCTCGGCCCCGATCCCGTACACGAGCATCAGCGCACCCTTGGCCTGCTCGATCACCGCGCGCGAGCGGTACAGCTCCGAGAGCGCGTCCCCCAGAGCCTCCTGCCGGGTCTCGGCGACCGCGCCGGTGACGTCGATGTAGTAACCGGTCGTGCCGACCACCTGCGAATCCTCGACCAGCTGATCGCCCACCACGATCACATGATGGATCTCACCGGCGGTATCGATGATGCGATGCCGGCTCGAGAACGGTTCGGCATGTTCGATCACCCGGTCGATGATGCAGGCCACGGCCTCGCGATCGTCGGGATGTTTGTGTGCGAGAAGCAGTTCGGTCGTCGGATGCACGCGGCCGGGTGGGTAGCCGTGCATGGCGGCCACCTCGTCGGACCATTCCCAGCGCTGATCGGCGAACCAGAATCGGAAAACCCCGATGCTCTGTGGCTGTCCGCCGCCGACCACCTGCTCCACGGTGCGGGCGTCGGCGACGGGAATCTCGTCGGACTCGGTCATATCGAGGTTGTATCCCCTGTCTCGGCGGCACCGCGATCACCGCAGGCCGGGTGGTGGTGCGTCAGCCCCGGGCCGCGGTGTACCGACTGTGATCCAGATGGACCGCGGGCAGGACTCCGGTCAACGTCAGGACCCGTTCGATCGGTGCCGGACCGGCGATCACGCGCAGTTTCACACCGGCGGCGCGGCAGGTGGCTTCGGCGGTCCCCAATGCTACGGCCGCCCGGATACTCAGGAAACCGACTTCGCGCAGATCCACGATCACCGTTTCGCGTGCCAGC
>JAFMQT010000620.1 GCA_017354515.1 Nocardia sp.
ATCTCCGACACCCCGCAGGAGGCCGAAAATATGAAGGCGCGCGCGATATTGATGCGCGCGATCAACACCCGTCTGGACGAGTTCGACTGGTCCCAGAACACCGCGGCAGCGAACCTCGGGCTCACCCAGCCTCGGGTATCAGATCTACGGCGAGGCAAGGTCGGCAAGTTCAGCTTGGACGCGTTGATGGAGATCGCCAAGAAGGTCGGGCTCGTAGTGGAGCTGAAAATCTCAATAGCCGAGCGGTGCGACCTCAGGCATTAGGTCATGTTGCCCAACATGTTTGACAACGGCGATTAACCCACCGCAACCTGCGAATCGCCCAGCCGTGACAGTGATAGTGGATGCGCTATCATACTGATGTGGTTACTATGCGGGCCGCAACCCCCACGACGGCAGCGAGACTGGTCCTCGATGCACGAACGCGTCGTGGATTCTCCCAGCGTGAACTGGCACAACGCGCGAAGGTTGCGCAATCCAGCATCGCCAATATCGAATCCGGTCGTCGACAGCCATCTGTAGCGATGCTCGAACGAATCCTCGAGGCTGCCGGTTTCCGTCTCGATGCGGGCCTGGTGAACACGGTGCGCCCCAGCGAGTTGCTGGAGCGGTATCAGGCGGAGTTCGTCGGGGTGCTGGGCCGTTATCCTGTTGTCCGCGCATGGGTTTTCGGTTCCGTCGCACGGGGAGAAGACCGATCGGGGTCTGATCTGGACCTCCTGGTCGAGCTCGAGCCCGGTCAGTCGATTGTCGACATTTTCGGCCTCGATGAGGACATCGCCGACGTTCTCGGATGTTCGGTCGATGTGGTGACAACCGCAGATCTGGATAGGAATCGGCTCCTGAGTCGGGGGCTCGAGCGGGACAAACTTCCGCTGGCATTCGCCGCATGAGCGAATCACGCACAGATGCGCGGCTGCTCTACTGGCGGCCACGCTCATGGAAATGGCCGACATCCTCGGCTACGGCCGGGGACGCGATAGGGTCGGCGTATGCGCCTGAGCACGCGAAATCAGCTCGATGGAACGGTGACGTCGGTGACCCGCGGGGAGGCCATGGCCGTGGTGCGGGTCCGGTTGAAAGGCGGGGACGAGATCACCTCGTCGATCACTCGCGACGCGGTGGACGAACTCGGGCTCGCCTCGGGGGCCGAGGTGAAAGTACTGGTGAAGTCCACCGAGGTCACACTGGGCATCGAGTAGGCCGGCAACTCGATATCGGGACGTACCGCTAACCTGGTCCGTACTGTGCCAGGCGGTATTCGCTCGTCCCCGATGGAGGTGTCGTGACCACAACCCTCCGGGCGGACGCTCGACTAAGGCTTTCGGCCGACGGGCGGTTGGTGATCGGCGGTAGTCCGCTGCGGATTCTGCGGTTGTCGGCTGCCGGGGCGCGGCATATGCGGGCCTGGCTGGCGGGCGAGCCGGTCGGCGGTGAGCCGGGGGTGCAGGCTTTGGCCCAGCGGATGGTCGCGGCGGGGATCGTCCATCCGCGGCCGATCGGGGGGCGCTACTCGAACGGCGATGTCAGCGTGGTGGTGCCGGTCAAGGACAATCCCGGCGGGGTGGCGCGGGTGCTCGCGGCGACCGGGGATGTGGCGGCGAGGATCGTGGTCGACGACGGTTCCGCCGAACCACTCACCGAAGCGGCTGTGCGACATGATGTTTCGCGCGGCCCGGGGGCGGCGCGCAACAGTGGATGGCGTGCGGCGGGCACCGAGTTGGTCGCGTTCGTGGATTCGGATGTGATCCCCGATCCGGGCTGGCTCGACACGCTGCTGCCGCTGTTCGAGGATCCGGCCGTGGCGGCGGTGGCCCCTCGCGTCCGCACGCTCGCCGAGGGCCGGCTGGGCCGCTATGAGACGCGGCGATCGAGTCTGGATATGGGCGGCGATCCCGCGGTGGTGGCGCCCGGTGGACGGATCTCCTATGTGCCGACGGCGGCATTGATCATTCGCCGATCCGCGCTGGAAGCGGTCGGCGGATTCGACGAGTCGCTGCGCTACGGCGAGGATGTCGACCTGATCTGGCGGTTGACGAACGGCGGCGCTCAGGTGCGTTACCAGCCCGAATCGGTGGTCCGGCACGCACCGCGGGCGAAGCTGGCAGCCTGGTTGCGGCAGCGCTACCACTACGGCACCTCGGCGGCGGAGTTGGCGCGGCGGCATCCGGGGGCGTTGTATTGCGCTCGACTGCCCTGGGCGACCGCCTTGCGCTGGCTGGCGATAATTCTGGGCCACCCGCTGCTGGCGCTGCCCACCGTCGCCGAACCCGGCCGCCAATTCCGGAAACTGCGGCAGCACGAGGTGCCCGCGACCACGGCCGCCGCGGTGATCGCGGAACGGGAGACGGCGTCGGCGCGGCAACTGGCCGACGCGCTGCGCCGAATATGGTGGCCCGCAGCACTTCTCACCAG
>JAFMQT010000050.1 GCA_017354515.1 Nocardia sp.
CACTGAGCCACAGCACCGCGGTGGCGATACCCAGCGGGCCGACCGTTCCACTGACCCGCAGCCAGCGGACCAGTGGCCTGCCGGAGCCGCGGCCGCGTCCGGATTTCGCTGCGCGGCTGGATGTTTCGGAGATATCACGGGTTTCGGTGCCGAGCCCACTCATTTGGTCGCCCTGTCGTAAATCGTGGCGATACTGCCGGACCCCGCCGCGAACAACTGCTTGTCGACCTGTTTCCAGCCACCCAGATCGGCGATCGTCCACATTTTGCCCGGCTGCGGGAACACATTGCCGAACTCGGCGGCCACGCCCGGATCCACCGGCCGGAAGCCGGCCTGGGCCCAGGCTCGCTGGCCGGCCTCGGTGTACAGGAAATCGCGGAATGCGATGGCCTTGTCCATATTCCGGGCGTTCTTGAGTACCGCGACCGGATTTTCGATCTTGAACGTGGTCGGCGGGACGAAGTAGTCGATCGGATCGCCCTGGCGCTGGGCGAAGATCGCCTCGTTCTCGTAGCTCAGCAGCACATCGCCGGTGCCCTGCATGAAGGTTTCGGTGGCGTCGGTGCCCGATTTCGGCTGTACCTTCACGTGGTCGGGCGAGATCAGTTTGCTCAGATAGTCCAGGCCCGCCTGCGGATTCTTACCGCCGTCGCTCGCAGCGGCGTACGGGGCCAGCAGATTCCACTTCGCCGAACCGGAACTGAACGGGTTCGGGGTGACCACCTGCACTCCCGGTTTGAGTAGGTCGTTCCAATCCTTGATGCCCTTGGGATTGCCCTTGCGCACCACGATCGCCACCACCGAGCCGAACGGCACGCCCTTGTTGGCGTCGGCGTTCCAGTTCGCGTCGACCAGTCCGGCATCGACGAGACGGGTGATGTCGGGTTCGACGGAGAAGTTGACCACATCGGCCGCGGCGCCGTCCTTGACCTTGCGAGATTGGTCCCCGGAGGCGCCGTAGGACTGCTGAACCTGCACCTTCGCGCCCGCCGAGGTCTTGCCGAAGGCCGGGATCACCTTGTCGAATCCCGGTTTGGGGGCCGAATAGGCGAACAGCGTCAGCGCTCCGCTGCCGCCGCCGCTGCCGGAGGTGCCGGGAACATCACTGGGGCCGCCGCTGCAGCCGGCGAGTACGGTGGCGGCCACCGCCACCATGAGCGCGACGGCGGCCCGGACCCAGCGATGACGTCGCCGTGAACCGTACCCGTCGGCGTACCGAGGGTTGCCTGACATCGGTCGAACCTTTCCTGCCATCCACCATCTGCCAGGTCGGCTCGGCGGGGAGAATTCGGAAACATCACTCGAGGTGCCGTAACCGGAACGAATCGGTGTCGACTCGATCGGTATCGGATTCTGAGTCGCGGCTCACGAAGGAGCCACCATTCTGCGCGTCCGGATTCGAAAGCATCCGGATTCGAACGGTGAGGTCACAGCCTACGGGCACATCACCGCGGGGACCGCTAACGACAGTGAATGTCGGCAACCGCGAGCGCACCCACCGCGATCAACGCCAACCGGTGGCGGACCTGCGGAAAAACACTCGACGACACAGGAAAACTGTAGCAGAGCACCGCATTCCGTGCGAATTGTCGGAAATATCCGGAGCTGTCATCCAACGACGACGGGGTCCCCGGCCGATCGGTGGCGACGATCGACCGGAGACCCCGAAGGTCCACAATCGGTGGATACGGGCCCGGCGGCCTACTCTTCTTCGGCTGCTTCCGGGGGAGCCTCGTACAGGTCGAGCACCCACTCCTCGACAGCCTCGGCGCCGTCATCCTCGGTCTCCTCGACCCGCACCCGGTTCTGCAACCGGACCCCCAGCCCGAGCAGTTGCGCGGCACGCAACATATCGGCCGCGTCCTCCGGTGCGACGTAGTGAGTGGCGACCAGGCGGGGGCCGTCCTCGATTTCCAGCAGCTGTTCGAGATCGACGAATTCCTCATCGGTAGGCATGGGTGCACAGTACCGACAGCGCCTCAGCGCATCACCAGCCAGGCCACCACAACCAGCACCAGCAGGCCGATCAAGGCCAGTTGAACCCGGGAACGTGGCATCAGACCGGCTCCTTCTCCCGCCCCGGGGCCGCAACCGCGGGTTCCGGGGCCGAGGCGGCCGCCTGCGGTGGGATCGGCGCGACGGATGCGGCGGGCTCATCGCGACCGGCCAGTGCCAGCACCATGCGCACACCGCGATCGAGCAGATAGGCGATCAGCAAACTCATCGGGATCGCGCCGAGCATGACGACGATGAACTGAGGGAGGAAGGGTAGACCCGCCACCCACAATTCGAAGCCGTCCCACCAGCCCGCCATGTGATGCACAGACCCCACCCTAGCCTGGCCGGATGAACCGTTGACGGCAGGTAGGTCACCGGTATGTCGACAACGATGCTCCGGGCCGCCGAACCGCCCTGCGACGGCAATCGCTTTCCACCATGATGGGCGGTATGGCCTCCCACGACGAAGCGCGCAGCGACGGACAGCCACCGACACGCGACGATATCGACGCGACCGCCTCCGACTACCCCGTGTCCTCTGAGGGGATGGTCCACAAATCCTCATATCCGCCGATCGACGATTACGCGTTCCTGTCCGACTGCGAGACCACCTGCCTGGTCGCGCCCACCGGCGCCGTGGAATGGATGTGCCTGCCGCGACCGGACTCCCCGAGTGTGTTCGGCGCCCTCCTCGATCGCAGCGCGGGCCATTTCCGCCTCGGCCCGTACGGGGTGAACGTCCCGGCGGCACGCCGCTACCTGCCCGGCGGCATGATCGTGGAGACCACCTGGCAGACCGAGACCGGCTGGGTCATCGTGCGCGACGCGCTGGTGCTGGGGCCGTGGCACAACAACACCACGCGCAGCCGCACCCATCGGCGCACGCCGCACGACTGGGACGCCGAACATATGCTGCTGCGCACCATCAAATGTGTCAGCGGCGTCGTCCAGCTGGAGATGAGCTGCGAACCAGCCTTCGACTATCACCGCGCGGCGGCCACCTGGGCGTACACCGGCGACGTCTACGAGCGCGCGACCGCCACCGCGACCTGCGACCACGACCGGGTGCCGTGCGCCCAGCTGACATTGACCACAGATATGCGCCTGGGCCTCGAGGGCCGCGAGGCGCGAGCGCACACCCGGATGAGCGAGGGCGATCAGCTCTACGTGGCGCTGTCCTGGTCCGACCTGCCCGCCCCGCGCAACTTCGCCGAGGCCGAGCAGAAGATGTGGCAGACCACCGAATGCTGGCGGCAATGGATCACCCTGGGCGAATTCCCGGACCACCCGTGGCGCGGATATCTGCAGCGCAGCGCCCTGACTCTCAAGGGCCTGATCTACTCCCCCACCGGGGCGCTGACCGCCGCCGCCACCACCTCACTTCCGGAAACGCCCGGCGGAGAACGGAATTGGGACTACCGCTACAGCTGGGTGCGGGATTCCACCTTCGCGCTGTGGGGCCTGTACACGCTGGGCCTCAACCGCGAGGCCGACGACTTCTTCGCCTTCCTGCACGATGTGGCCACCAGCGAGGAAGGCGACGTGGAACCGCTGCAGGTGATGTACGGCATCGGCGGTGAACGCGATCTCGAGGAATCGGAACTGCCGCATCTGCACGGCTACGACGGCGCGCGGCCGGTGCGCATCGGCAACGGCGCGTATTCCCAGCAGCAGCACGATATCTGGGGTGTGCTGCTGGACTCGGTCTATGTGCATGTGAAATCGCGGCAGCTGGTGCCGGAAACCCTGTGGCCGATGCTCAAACGCCAGGTGGAGGCCGCCATCCAGAACTGGCGCGACCCGGACCGCGGGATCTGGGAGGTGCGCGGCGAACCCCAGCACTTCACCTCCTCGAAGGTGATGTGCTGGGTGGCCCTGGACCGCGGATCGCGGCTGGCCGAACTGCACGGCGAGAACGATTACGCCGAGAAGTGGGCCGAAATCGCCGATGAGATCAAGGCCGACGTGCTGGCCCACGGCGTCAACGACGACGGTGTGTTCACCCAGACCTACGGCAACGATTACCTCGACGCCTCGCTGCTGCTGGTACCGCTGTTGCGTTTCCTGCCCTCCGACGATTCGCGGGTGCGGGCTACGGTGCTGGCCATCGCCGACAATCTGACCGAACACGGCCTGGTCCTGCGCTACCGCACCGATACCACCGACGACGGCCTGTCCGGCACCGAGGGCACCTTCACCATCTGCTCGTTCTGGCTGGTCTCGGCCTTGGTGGAGATCGGCGAGGTCCGCCGGGCTCGATTCCTGCTGCAGCGGCTCCTGGGCTTCGCCAGTCCCCTCGAGCTCTACGCCGAGGAGATCGACCCGCACACCGGCCGGCATCTGGGCAATTTCCCGCAGGCCTTCACCCATCTGGCGTTGATCAACGCGGTGATGCATGTGATCGAGGCCGAGGAGAAGCCCGGAATCGGCGCCTTCCATCCGGCGTATCCGACGACCTGACCGGCATATCCGGCGGGCCGAGCCGATGGCGCTCGCGCCGAAGAGCCGATGGCGCTCGCGCCGAAGACTATGCGCTGTCGGCGGTTTCGCGGATCTCCCGCAGCCGCACCAGGGTGTGTTCGATATCGATGAGGCGGCTTTCACGGCGTTCGGGCGAATGGACCGCCGCCGCCTCCTCGGCCGCCCGCAGCGACTCGTCCACCGAACGCAGGGTCTGATCGGCCAGGTCGGTGAAGTGGTCGCGCAGCCCGCGCTGCACCGCCCGCAGCCGATACCGAGTTTCCTTGCCGGTCTGGAAGATCACATCGTCCATCAGGCGGGCGACGGCGGTCTTGGCGGCGGCCTGGTTGCGCTCCCGGCGCAGTTTACGGTCCTCCCACAATGCGTTGATGCCCAGCAGCGCCGCCGCCGCACCCGAATACCAGTTCACCAGCGGCATTTTCAGCAGGCTGGTGAGCATGCCGACCATCAGCAGGCCGCCGTAGGAACCGCGCATCACATTCAGCAGACTCTGCATGATGCCGACCTTCGCGGTCGCCAGCGACTCCAGCGGCGCCACCGGCCGCAGGACGTCTGCGGCGTCGTCGACCTCCAGATCCGGATCGGGCACACCCGACCCTTCCCCCGGAAACTTCGCGGTCACGTGGGCGGCCAGTTCGACCGCGCGGGCGCGCGCGCTGACGAGATTCTGTTCGACCGCATCGTTGATCTTGCCGTTGAGCTCGGCGCCGAAGGCATCCCAGCGCTTGGCCGGATCGGAGGTGGCGATCGTGTCCTCGGCATCGCGAACCAGAACCCGCAGGCGATGACGCAGATCATGTTCGGAATCGGCCATCAGCTCCGCGCACCCGTCGGCCAGGGCGAGCTGCCAGTGGGCGGTGCGCCGGCGCAGCTGGTCGGCCTCGTCCCGGGCCGAACGCAACTGGTTGGTGATCGCGGTGAAACGACGCGGATCGCGCAGTGTCTCGGCCTCACTGCGCAGCGCCATCCCGAGGTGATCGGTGATGGTGCGGATATCGCGCAGCGCGGCCTCCCAGGCCACCGCGTCCGCGCGTTCCAGCACATAGGCGCGCAGATGGTCGATCAGTTGCGGCACACCGGATTCCAGATCGCGGCGACGGTCACCACCGGCCCGCAGATGCAGTCGCGCGGAGATCGGAGCGACCGCGAAACCGAGCTCGGCGTCGTCGAGCAGTTCACGATTGCGCTGCTGGACCTGATTCCACCGCGGGAACAGATCGATCTTGTTCAGCACACAGACGACCGCAGGGCACACCTGGCTGATTCCACGCAGCATGGTGATCTGCGAGTCGGTGTACGCATGGGCGGCGTCGGTGACGTAGAGCACCGCGTCGGCCGCCGCGATCAGCGACCAGGTGGCCGCGATGTCGGCACCGGCGCCCGGTGCGTCCATCACCACGAACCCCTCCGCCAGCAGCGGACTCGGATCGGTGAACTCGGCCCGCACCACCCCCTCGGCACTGAATGCCGCGCCCGGATCCAGCGGATTCACCGGCGTACGTTCGGTGCGGCCGTCGGCGAGCGCACGCACCAGCGTCGCGGTGGCCTGCGATCCGTACTCGGCCACCACCGGCACGCTGAGCGGGCTGTCGGTCGCACTGACCACACTGCCGACCAATCCGTTGACCAGTGTGCTCATCCCATGTTTGGGTTCGCCGACGACCACCAGCCGCACCCGCGGGTCGGCCAGCCGGGCCCGCGCCATCGACAGCCGGGCGGCCAGGTCGGTGCGCTCGGCGGACCGGGTCAGCTGGAGCAGTTCGTCGAGCTGGGCGAGCAGTGGCGCCATCACATCGGGGTGTTTGGCGCCCGCCGATTCCAACGCTGTCACAACACGAAATGGTGATCGATCACCGGATGGTCGGGCATCGGGTGGTGGATATCCGCGACGACGGCCTGATGCAGGCCGCCCGACAGCCCCGGCGTCTCCGACAGACCACTCCAGGCGGACGTGCCGTGATCGACCTCGGCCCACGGCGAAGGCTCGTGCGCGGCGACCGGATGCGCCTGCGGCGGGTTCACACCCGGTAGGTGGTCGAAGACCGGGGGCTTGATCACGTTCGGTGGCTCCACGGGTGCGGGATGCGTGGGGACGCCGGAATGACCGGATCCCGGATTCGTATCGTGCTGATGGTTGGGCGTGAACGGTACCTGGTTCGGCGGCGTCCAGGTGTGCCCGGGCACGGTCGGCAGTTGCAGCCCCGGCGCGTGCGGAGCCTGCGCGCCGGTCCGGTCGGGTTCCGATCCGTGCGGCGCGTGGGGTCCGGTACGACCGGGCGCCGGATTCGATCCACCGGGGCCGGGCACCGGTCCCAGACCCCAGCGCGGTGGTGTGACATTCGGGATCAGGTGGCCCAGGGCGTCGCCGGCGGGCGGGGGGCCCGGCGGCGGATTCGGAGTCGGCAGGGTGGGTACGGCCCCGATGCCGTGTGCGGGAATCGACGGCAACTGGGTGTTGATGGGCACATGCACCACATTCGCCGGATTGCTGCCCGGGGCGATATTCGGTACCCCGATATCGATTCCGCCGGGCTGCGGGTGCAGGGCGAACAGTGCGGGAACAGCGTGCGCCGGCGCGGTCAGCGGCGAGGGCCCGGGCGGCGGCGTGAACACATTGGCGATCGGGTGGGTCGCGGCCTCGGGCTGGATCGTCGTCTGCAGCGGCGTCGCCGCCACCACCGAATGCATCGCCGGCGGGGTGACCGCGGACACCGGGAGCGCGGACGCCACCGGCGTGACCGCGACCGCAGGCGGCGGCACCGCCAGCGCGGAGACCGCGGGTGCGACGGTCATCACCGATGCGGGGGCGTCGACTCCGGAGACCGGCTGGATCGCGGTGGCCGGTGGCCGAAACAGATTTCCGGCGACACCGCGCGCATAGTCATCGAGCTGATTACCGAGAGTCGTACCGCCGGACTGACTTCCGGCACCCGCCGAGTGCGGGTGCGACGACGCGCCCCGGGCAGCAGCCTCGGAAGTCGTTGTCCCCGTGGCCCAGTCATGTCCAGCAGCGACGGCGGTGGTGTCCTCGGCCAGCGCGGCGAGCCCGGGTGCCGCGCCCCCGATGCCGTCGAAACCCACCGGCGCGACGCCCGAAACCCCGTGGCCGGCATCGCCGGAACCCTCACCGGCGGATCCGTCCTGGGGCTGCGTCGGCGGCTGCCCGCCGACCTCGGGTAGCGGGCCCGTGCTCAACCCGAGATCGTGCACAGGCAACGGCGCGGTGGGATAGGCGTCCATCCCGGCCGGGGCGAATTCGCCCGGCTGCCCATCGATTTCGGTCGCATACGCGCCGACCGGCCCTTGGTCGGGTATGGGACCGACGTCACCGGCGGACATCGCCTGGGCGGGTGCCGGATTCGCCGGTGCCACCGGCGAATCCGACGATGCCGACTGCACGGCCAGATCCGGATAGGTCGCCACCGGACTCGGCATCTCGGCGTGCGGGTCCGGGGTGTACGGACTGTGACTGGCCGCGTTCTGCGGTGCGGGGGCCCCATTGGAGGCGATCAGCGCACCACCGGTGACATAGGCTCCGGCCCTGGCAACCCGCGCGAAACTCGTCGCCACGTGGTACGCGGCATCGCCGGTATACCCTCCGTCCGCTTCACCGAAGGGCAGCTCACGAGACATTTGAAATTCCACTCCCTCGCTCGGCACGCCAGGTCGAACGTCTCCTGTCGTCCGCCCTCCCTACACCATATTTACGGTGCCGGGACCTGTCATATGTTCGGACCGGGGACTTTGCCTCGGCAACCGGTTATTTCTTCGATTTGTCCGATGAGGACTCGGTCGACAACGCGGCGACGAAGGCCTCCTGCGGAACGTCGACCCGGCCGATGGTCTTCATCCGCTTCTTGCCCTCCTTCTGCTTCTCGAGCAGTTTGCGCTTGCGCGAGATATCGCCGCCATAGCATTTGGCCAGCACATCCTTGCGGATCGCGCGAATGTTCTCGCGCGCGATGATCTTCGATCCGATCGCCGCCTGGATCGGCACCTCGAACTGCTGGCGCGGGATGAGCTCGCGCAGTTTGGTGGTCATCTTGTGCCCGTACGCCTGCGCGGCGTCGCGGTGCACGATCGCGGAGAAGGCGTCCACAGCCTCACCCTGCAGCAGGATATCGACCTTCACCAGCGCGGCCTCCTGCTCACCGGCCTCCTCGTAGTCCAGTGAGGCGTAGCCGCGGGTGCGCGATTTCAACGAATCGAAAAAGTCGAAGATGATCTCGGCCATCGGCAGCGTGTACCGCATCTCGACCCGGGACTCGGACAGATAGTCCATTCCCAGCAGGTCACCCCGCCGAGACTGGCACAACTCCATGATGGTGCCGACGAATTCGCTCGGCGCGATGACGGTGCACCGGGTCACGGGCTCGAATACCTGGCGGATCTTTCCCTCCGGCCAGTACGAGGGGTTGGTGACGATCTGTTCGGTGCCGTCCTCCAGGATCACCCGATAGATGACGTTCGGCGCGGTGGAGATCAGGTCCAGACCGAATTCGCGCTGCAGCCGTTCGCGGGTGATCTCCATATGCAGCAGCCCCAGGAATCCGCAACGGAAACCGAAGCCCAGCGCCACTGAGGTCTCCGGCACATAGGTCAGTGCGGCATCGTTGAGCTGCAGTTTGTCCAGGGCGTCGCGCAGATCCGGATAGTCCGAACCGTCCACGGGATACAGGCCCGAGTAGACCATCGGACGCGGTTCGCGATATCCGGTCAGAGGTTCGGCGGCCCCGTCGCGGACGGTGGTGACGGTGTCACCGACCTTGGACTGGCGCACATCCTTGACACCGGTGATGAGATAGCCCACCTCACCCACACCCAGGCCCTGGGTGGCCTTGGCCTCGGGAGAGACGATGCCGATCTCGAGCAGTTCGTGGGTCGCGCCGGTGGACATCATCTTGATCTTCTGGCGCGGGGTGAGCTTGCCGTCCACCACACGCACGTACGTGACCACGCCGCGGTAGGTGTCGTACACCGAGTCGAAGATCAGCGCGCGGGCCGGGGCCTCGGGCGCACCGACGGGCGGGGGCACCTGCGCGATGACCTTGTCCAGCAGTTCGGGCACCCCGGCACCGGTCTTACCGGACACCCGTAGCACATCCTCGGGTTCGCCGCCGACGATATGGGCCAGTTCGGCGGCGTAGCGGTCGGGATCGGCTGCCGGCAGATCGATCTTGTTGAGCACCGGAATGATCTCGAGATCCTTCTCCAGGGCCAGATACAGATTCGCCAGCGTCTGCGCCTCGATCCCCTGCGCGGCGTCGACCAGGAGAATCGCACCCTCACACGCCTCCAGCGCACGCGAGACCTCATAGGTGAAGTCGACGTGCCCCGGCGTATCGATCAGGTGCATCACGTAATCGGTGTCGTCCACCTTCCACGGCAGCCGGACATTCTGCGCCTTGATGGTGATTCCGCGCTCGCGCTCGATATCCATCCGGTCCAGATACTGCGCACGCATCTGCCGTTCCTCGACCACCCCGGTGAGCTGCAGCATGCGGTCGGCCAGGGTCGATTTTCCGTGGTCGATATGCGCGATGATGCAGAAGTTCCGGATCCGCGCGGGATCGGTGAACGTCGTGTCGGCAAACGTGCTGATGGGACACTCCTACCCGTGAACAAGTCGATAAGTCGCCTGCCGGGAGTCTACGTGCGGTAACCAGGTGACCTCGCACGCACCGGCGGCGCCGATCCCGCGGTCGTCGGCGATGGTCGCCCGGCGGCGCGGCAGGCCGCCTCGATTCCCGGCCGGGGACAAGCGAATCCGGTGGAGATGAGCGCTCCGGCGCCCCCGGTTATGCTCCGGGGATGGCCAGCACGTGGAACTCTTTGGGCAAGCAGTTGAGAACCATCGCCGAAGAGCAGGGGCCCAAGATCGTCAGGAAGCAGGCGCCCGGACTCGTCGACCGGATGCAACGATCGGCGCTGTGGGGACGCGCGAAAGCCCGGCGTAAGGATGCCGGGCGAAAGGGCTCGGTCCGGGTGCGCCCCGCCGCCTCGGCCCCGCTACCCACTCACGAGCACGCCCGCCAGATCGTGTACTGCCCGCATCTGGACGGCCGTGCCGATCCGGGGGAGATCGTGTGGACCTGGGTGCCCTACGAGGAGGATCCGGCCAACGGTAAGGACCGCCCGGTGCTGGTCGTGGGGCGCGACCGCAAAACGCTTCTGGGCCTGATGCTTTCATCGAACGCCGTGCGCGGCGCCGAACACGACTGGGTGGGGATCGGCTCCGGGCCCTGGGACTATCAGGGCCGCGAGAGCTGGGTCCGGCTGGACCGGGTGCTGGAGGTGCCCGAAGCCGGGATTCGACGTGAGGGAGCGATCCTGCCGCGCAAGACCTTCGATCGGATCGCGCATCGGCTGTGTGCCGAATATCACTGGGGCTAGCCCTGATTCCGGTGCGATCGGCCGCACGGACCCGGTGCAAACTAGCCCCGCACGGACCGGTCGCGGCCGAACAACGAACGGTAGACCAGCGCGCCCAGCAGGCCTCCGATCAACGGGAACAGCACAAATACCCAGATCTGGGCGAGGGCTCCGTCTTGATAGGGGGCGACCGCCAGACTGCGCGCGGGGTTGACCGAGGTGTTGTCGATCGGGATCGATATGAGGTGGATAACCGCGAGGGTGATCCCGATGCTCAACCCGGCCAGTGGCACATCGGAGATCCGGTCGGTGGAGGCGAGCACCACGAACACCAGCAGCGCGGTGAGAATCACCTCGACGGTGATCGCCGCGCCCAGCCCGTAACCGTTCTGGGTGACGATGCTCGCCGGTCCCTGCACCTGCAGACTGGACGGACTGTGCGCACCCCAGCCGTTCGCCGCCAGACCGTCCACCGAGCGGTTGTAGGCGGGTTTTCCGTTCGCCACCGCGAAGATCACCGCGCCGGCGACGAACCCCCCGATGAGCTGGGCCACGACATAGCAGCCCGCGGTGGCCGCGCCGACCCGGCCCATAACCCACTGACCGACCGTGACCGCCGGGTTCACATGGCACCCCGAGATGGGGCCGATCGAGTACACCAGCAGCAGCAGACTGAATCCGAAAGCCAGCGCCACACCCAGCGCACCGACCCGATGTCCGGCGAACACCGCCGTTCCGGCACCCCCCAGCACCAGGACGAAGGTTCCGATCGCTTCGGCGAGCAATTTCCGTGCCAGCGGTACCTCACCCCGCTCGACCTCGGCTTCGACGACTTCCTGGGCGGTGGGAGACATGGCTGTCACCTTTCCATGGGCGGGCGGATCTCGATATCGGTACCTCGCGGAGCCTCCGGGCATGCTGTCGGACTACTTCATTTACTTCCTATTGGAAGTTACTACGTCTCGCCGCACTTTCGGCAGACCCGTGAGGACCACCACGGGACCCGCTACCGGCGACGACGTTCGCGGGCGATTTCGTTTCCGGCCGGTGCGGCTGGTAACCTCGATCGTCGGCGCTGCGCTACATCTTCGGTGGCGCGCCCACAAGACTTCACAGGCACGGTCAATCACACACGAGCACGGTCAATCACTCACTTGACGAGAAGGAATCAGAGGAAACAGGCGTGGCCAACATCAAGTCCCAGATGAAGCGGATTCGCACCAATGAGGCGGCGCGGGTGCGCAACCAGTCGGTCAAGTCCGGGCTGCGTACCTCGATCCGCAAGTTCCGCGAGGCCGCCGCGGCCGGTCAGAAGGACGAGGCCCTCGCGCTGCTGCGTTCGGCGAGCAAGAGCCTCGACAAGGCGGCCTCCAAGGGCGTCATCCACGCCAACCAGGCCGCCAACAAGAAGTCGGCGCTCTCGCTGGCCTACAACAAGCTGGGCTGATTGCGCGGCGGTTCACCGCCCGCACGTTCACCATGCCGCCGTGGCAGAGGATCTGCGATGCAGATGACCACGGCGGCTTTTCGGCGTCGGGTACTCAGCGTGCACCGTGCAGATCGACAATCGTGATCAACGCGCGTTCGAGCGCGTAATCGGTATCGGCCGCACCGCCTTTCACGTCGGCATTGAGTCCGGCCACCACCCCCATGGCGCTGCCGATACTGGCCTGATTCCAGCCCCGGGCCTGCCCCTGGGCCTTCTTCACCTTCCACGGCGGCATTCCGAGTTCGGAGGCCAGCGAATACGGGTCGCCACGACCGGCCGATCCGACCCGGGCGATGGTGTGGACCGAATCGGCGAGCGCGTCGGCGAGCAGTACCGCCGGCACACCACGGTCGGTGGCCCAGCGCAGCGCCTCCATCGCACCGGACCGGTCCCCGGCGACCGCCAGATCCGCGATCTCGAAGCCGGTCACCTCGGCCCGGCCCGAGTAGTAACGACGGACCGCCTCGACATCGACCCTTCCGCCGGTATCGGCGGCCAACTGAGAGCAGGCGGCGGCCAGTTCCCGCACATCCGATCCGACCCCCTCGACCACCGCCTGCACCACATCCGCGGACACGCGTAGCCCAGCGGTCCGGAACTCGTTGCGCACGAACTCGTTCCGCTCATTCGGTTTGGTGATCTTGGTGCACGCGTGCACCTGCGCTCCGAGTTTCTGCAGGGCCGGGGCCAATGCCTTGGCGCGGCCACCACCGGTATGCAGAACCACGAGCACCACGCCATCGGGCAGATCACCGGCGGCCTCGGTGATCAGCGCCACCGCGTCCTTACCGGCCTCGGCGGCCGATTCGAGCACGATCACCCGATCCTCGGCGAACAGTGACGGACTCAGCAGTTCGGCGAGCTCGGCCGAACTCGCGTCGCCGGCCCGCAACCGATCGACCGGTAGAGCGTCGGGATCCGATGTCCCCGCGCGTGCCCGGGCCACCACCGCGGCGACCGCGCGTTCGATGAGTAGCTCTTCCTCACCGAGTATCAGATGCAGGGGTGCGAGCTCATCGGTCACCGCTCGATCCTACGGCGGGGTGGCTGACCGGTTCGCACCGGCCGAATACCCGGCCCCGGCCCGCGGTATCGGCCGAGGGCACCGAGCACCGCCACCGCACCGATCACCAGCACCATCGCGACTCCCGCACCCGCGAGCCCCTTCGGCAGCGGTAGCGAAATACCGAGCGACGCACCGTGTTCGGCGACGAACAGCAGCCATTTCAACGGATATTCGGTGAGGTCGAGCAACCAGACCGCGACGGGCGGATACACACATGACAGTAGCGCCGCTAGCGCACCCACCAGAGTTATCGGCGCCACCACGGGCTCGACCAGGACATTGGCCAGGATCGCCACCCCGCTGATATGTCCGGTGAGCGCGGCGATGATCGGGGTGGTGACCGCGAACGCGGCCGCGGCCACCCCGAATGCCTCGGCCAGCGGCTGCGGCCAGCCGCGCGACTCCAGCCAGCGCGACCAGATCGGTGCCACCAGGATCAGGCTCAGGGTGGCCGCTACCGACAGCGCGAATCCGATATCCACCGACAGTTCCGGCGACAGCGCGATCAGGACGATCACCGCCGTACACAGCGCGGGCAGGGCCTGTTTCCGGCGGCCGGTCAGAATCGCCAGCACCGCCACCGCGCCCATCGCGGCCGCACGCAGCACCGACGGTGAGGGCCGGGCCAGGATCACGAAGGCGATCAACGCCACCGTCGCTACCGCCGCCGACCAGCGCGGACCGAAGGTGAGCGCGCGCGTGCCGAGCAGCACCGCGGCCAGCACGATCGACACATTCGTACCCGACACCGCGACCAGGTGGGTGAGATCGACCTCCTTGAAGTTCTCCCGGACGTTATCGGGAAGCCGGGAGATATCGCCATCGATCAGACCGGGGAGCAATCCGGCCGCATCCGGTGGCAGCGCACGCCGGGACGCCGCGGCCAGATGGTCGCGGACGGCGGAGGCCACCGCCTGCCACCACGGCCGCGGCCCGATCCGGTTCGGCGGCCCCTGAGCGCGCAGCACCGCGACGGTCAGATCATGGCGCCACGGCCGGTCCAGGCGAGCGCGAAAACTCACACGCTGCCCGGGGACCAGTTCGGACCACACCTGTTCGGGCATGAGGACGGTCACGTCCGCGTGCTGGTCGACAGTGTGCGTGCCCCAGCGGAATTCGTGCACGGTGGCGCGCATGACCCACTGCCTGCCACCAAACGACCGGCCGGGCAACGGTTCCGGATCACCGACAACGGCATCGGCGGTCACCACGGACCCGGCGGGTAGTTGCCGCAGCGGGTGGGTACCGGCCCGGGACTCGTACCAGGCGCCCGCCAGGGCGAACCCCAGCGCGGCCGCGAGCGCGGCCAGAACCGTCCACACCAGACATCGCTTGGCCTGCCCCACCCCTCTCCATACCGGCACAACGACGAGGGCGATCGAAATAGCCAGTACGCCAACCAGTCCCAGCCCTGCGCGCCAACCGCAGATGATGGTGATCAGCATGGCGGCCCAGCACGCGAGCGTTGCCGGCAGCAGCCGCGCGTCCACCGCTGGGGAATCGCCTTCCCGATTCGCCGATAACTCCGGCCGCTCGGGGCGGCGCCGATCGACCGGAACGTTCACAGCGTGACCTGACCCCGGATCTTGTTCAGTTTCGACGGTCCGATTCCGGTCACCTCGCCGAGCTGGTCGACACTGGTGAACCGCCCGTGTTGTTGACGCCAGGCCACGATCGCGGCCGCGGTGGTAGGCCCGACGCCGCTGAGCCCGTCCAGTTCCTGTTCGGTCGCGGTATTGAGATTGACCTTTGGCCCCGCGGCCGAGGCCGCCCCGCCGGGCGCCGCGCCCGCGCCCAGCGCACCGTGGGAGCCGCCGGGAACGACCATGCTGCCCAGCCTCGGACCGGGCGCCGGTGTGGGCGCACCCACGACGATCTGATCGCCGTCGGTCAGCCGCTGAGCCAGATTCAGACTCGCCAGATCCGAGCCCTGCCGGGCGACGGCCGCGGCGATCGCATCAGCGACTCGCGCTCCCGGCGCCAGATGCAGCAGTCCGGGATGATCGACCATCCCGATGACACTGACCACCAGGTCGGCCGCACCGGGGGCCGGCCCCCCACCCGACGCCGCGGCACCACCCGACGCC
>JAFMQT010000260.1 GCA_017354515.1 Nocardia sp.
GCGCACGCCCAGGTCGCCGCGGCCGCGGCGCAGGAACTGGGGTCGTTGCGTCATCAGGTGAAGTCCGCGCTGCTGGTGGCCGCCGCGGCCGCCGCGGCGGGTGATTTCGATCGCGGTCGGGAGATCGCGGCGGCGGTGGATGCCCAGTGCGCCGAGCACGGTCTGCTGCCGCTGCGGTGGGCGACCGCGATGCTGCGATCGGGGGTCGCCGAACCCGGGGACGCCCGCCGCGCCGCCGCCGACGCCGCCGCGGCCGAACGAATTCTCGCTGCTCGAGGCGGGATGTTGCGGACCGGTATCTGAATGTGCCGGAACAGCCGCTGGAGGCGGGTTACCGGCCGATTCCCCGTGTCGACCGCGCTGTCCGTCGCAGCCGCTATTGTTGGTTTCGTTCCGCCGGACCGGTGGAAGCACGGGCCGGAATGCGGTCGTGTCACTTGTAACGCCAGGAAATTCTCTGACGATGACGCACTCGGGCGAGGAGTTGGACGCCGCCGTAGCTGCCGCAGCGCAGGGTGACCGTTCGGCTTTAGCCCAGGTATTGGAAATTATCCGCCCGTTGGTAATGCGATATTGCCGCGCGCGGATCGGTGCCGCGGAGCGTGGGCAGCTCTCCGCGGACGATGTGGCGCAGGAGGTCTGCATGGCCGTGATGACCGCCCTGCCGCGATATCAGGACCAGGGTCGGCCGTTCATGGCTTTCGTGTACGGCATCGCATCCCACAAGGTCGCCGATGCGCATCGCAACGCCGCACGTAACAAAGCGGACGCGATGGCCGAAGTACCAGATGTCATATCCACCGACCATGGGCCCGAACAACGAGCTCTCGAATCCGAGACCAGCCGGCAGATGAACACTTTGCTGGCCACGCTCCCGGACAAACACCGAGAGATCTTGATTCTGCGTTTGGTCATGGGTTTGTCAGCGGAAGAAACCGCTGCCGCCGTGGGCAGTACGGCGGGAGCTATACGAGTGGCCCAGCATCGGGCACTCGCGAAACTGAAGTCACAAGTGGCGAGGGCAGGTGAAATGTATGGCTAGGGATGGCGAGCGTGGCCGGGGTGACTGGCGGGCGCGGCTCGGATCGCCCAGCAGCGGTCCCTACGCCGAGGATGCGGGTGACTCCGCGCCGGTCGATATCGCCGAGGTTCGTCGCGACGACGCACTGATCGACGCGATCGCCGGTGACGGTCCCGTGGCGACCGACAGCGATCAGGAGTTCCAGCTCGCGAGCCTGCTGGCGGATTGGCGCGCCGAGATCGTCGAGGCGCCGATGCCGGCCGGACCGGATCTGGACACCGTGGTCGCCGCGGTCAATCAGGAGATCGGTGCGCGGACCGCGCGGGTCGGCGCGAACCGGCGGGGCGCGTTGCGGCTGGTTCGCCCGCTCATGGGAGCCGCGGCGGCGGTCGCGGTCATCGCGGGCGGCACCACGGCGTTCTCCTATGGTGCGAGCCCCGGTGACCCGCTGTGGCGGGTGAAGGAGGTCGTGTTCAGCCAGCAGGCACAGAGCACGATCGCCCAGAGCGCCGACAACGATATGACCAAGGCACAGTCTCTGATCGAACAGGGCCATCCGGAGCAGGCCAAGGCGCTCATGCAGACCGCCTCGACCAGCGCCACCCAGGTTTCCGACAACGCGCGCAAGCAGAATCTGCAGACGCGCTGGCAGGAGTTGCTGGGCAAACTGCGGGACCAGGCGCCGGATGTGGCCGCCGCACTGCAGCCCAAGGGCCCCGGCCCGGATATCGGCGGCATCCCGCTGCCGGGTACGTCGATTCCGATGCTTCCGGGCGCCCCCACGTCGGCCGATCGTCCGTCGAAGCCGGGGCAGCAGGGCCGCGGTGACAGCAACCCGATGAAACCGACCCTTCCGGGGCCGGAGATCATGCGCGGCCGACTGCCGGATCCGAATCACCCCGGGACGGGCACCACCACCCCGGGTTCGGGTACCTCGACCGGACCCGGCAATCACCCGGGGACGGGTACCACCGGTCCGAGTGCGGACAGCAAGCCCGGTTCCGGTGCGGGCAACGGTGAGGGAACCGGCGGCGGGAAGCCGCCGGTCACGATCGAGCCGCCGACCATGTCCATCCCCACCGGGTCCATTCCCACCGGTCAGGCGCCGACCCACAAGCCGCCGACGGTTCCGTCGGCCGGGGGTGAATCACATCCGGGTGGATCGTTGCCCGGTGGAACACTCCCCGGAGGAACCGGTGGCACACTCCCCGGCGGAACACTGCCCGGAGGAATTCATCACTGAGCGGGTAAAATTCACCGCTCGAGAACCGCGTTCACGAGAACCGATCGCCGATGGGGCGGTCGGATTCTTCGTATCTGGGGCTCTGTCGTTTCCGTCGTTTCCGAGGCCGCTGCCTGTGCGGGAATCAGGCGCCTATGCGGGAATCAGGCGTCGAAACCGTCGAATCCGTCGCCGTGCAGGGCCTCGTTCATCGAGGCATCCGCGTAGCCGCGGCAGTAATCCCACGTGACGTAGGCTTCCGGCGTCGGGTCATAGGCGGGCTCATGCGGACGGACGGTGCCGTCGACGAGTAGTTGCAGAAGGTTGGCGCGCAGCATGTCCCAGTCGTGGTAATGGTCCTGCCGACAATCCTCACAGCTGACAACGAGACCGCGGATGCCCCGGTGGGACAGCAGTGCTTCGTATACGGCGAGATCGGCGAGATCCTCTTCGACCGCTAGGCGTTCATGAGGATCCAATGGCTCCCCAGGCTCAATGGCATCGAGCGCGGCCGACGGATCGGAGGGGTCTCCGGCGAACGGGTCCGGCGGCAGGCCAGGTGGTAGATGGTCACGCACAGTCCCACGGTACGCAGAACCACCCCCTGCGCGCCAGCGCTGAGGACATTTCGACACAGTTGTCGTTGTGTCTTTCACGATCGTGACCGTCGCCCGGTCGCGGCGAATCCGGCGGCTCACATAGCGTACCCGTGCGGCTCGCGGGCGCTGAGGGCGTGCCTCGCCGGATGTGCCGGAGGCGACGCTGTGGCGCGGTCACCGGGCCGATACCATGGAGCGGACAGGCGCCGGGTACCCACTTCGGCTCCGCCATCCATCAGTTGTCTCGATTCGGTGCCGAGGTCTCGTATGGGCCGGTAGCCGGGTCGGTGCTTTCGAGGTCCAGGAGGGGTCGATCAGATGAGTAGTCCCGTGATGGGCGAACAGGCCGTCCGCCCGCATACGGGCGGTGACGATCCGAACAAGATCGCCATGCTCGGCCTCACGTTCGACGACGTGCTGTTGTTGCCCGCGGCTTCCGATCTGATCCCCAGTTCCGTGCAGACCGCCAGCCGGCTCACCCGCGAGATCACGCTGCGCACGCCGCTGGTGAGCTCGGCGATGGACACCGTCACCGAGGCGCGGATGGCGATCGCCATGGCCCGTGCCGGGGGGATGGGTGTGCTGCACCGCAATGTGGCGGCCGCCGACCAGGCGGGCCAGGTGGAGACGGTCAAGCGTTCGGAGGCCGGGATGGTCACCGATCCGGTCACCTGCCGCCCCACCGACACCCTCGCCGAGGTCGACGCGATGTGCGCGCGGTTCCGCATCTCCGGCCTGCCCGTGGTGGACGAGCAGGGCGCGCTCGTCGGCATCATCACCAACCGCGATATGCGTTTCGAGGTGGATCAGAACCGCCGCGTCGCCGATGTGATGACCCAGGCGCCGCTGATCACCGCGCAGGAGGGTGTCACGGCCGAGGCCGCACTCGGACTGCTGCGCCGGCACAAGATCGAGAAGTTGCCGATCGTGGACGGCGACGGGCAGTTGCGCGGGCTGATCACGGTCAAGGACTTCGTCAAGACCGATCAGTACCCGGACGCCACGAAGGACCGCGACGGCCGGTTGCTGGTCGGCGCCGCGGTCGGCGTCGGCGAGGATTCCTGGTCGCGGGCGATGACCCTGGCCGATGCCGGGGTCGATGTGCTGGTCGTCGATACCGCGCACGGTCACCAGGCGCAGGTGCTGCAGATGGTCGCCAAGGTCAAGAACGAGGTCGGCGAGCGGATCCAGGTCGTGGGCGGCAATGTCGCGACCCGGGCGGGCGCCGCGGCTCTGATCGAAGCCGGGGTCGACGCGGTCAAGGTCGGGGTGGGTCCGGGCTCGATCTGTACAACGCGCGTGGTCGCCGGTGTCGGCGCCCCGCAGATCACCGCGATCCTCGAGGCCGTAGCGGCGTGCCGGGCCGCCGATGTTCCGGTCATCGCGGACGGCGGAATCCAGTTCTCCGGCGATATCGCCAAGGCTCTGGCGGCCGGCGCCTCCACCGTGATGCTCGGCTCACTACTGGCCGGTACCGCCGAATCTCCGGGCGATCTGATCCTGGTCAACGGCAAGCAGTTCAAGAGTTACCGGGGTATGGGTTCGCTGGGCGCCATGCAGGGGCGTGGCCAGGCCAAGTCCTACTCCAAGGACCGCTACTTCCAGGACGATGTGCTCGCCGAGGACAAGCTCGTCCCGGAGGGTATCGAGGGCCGGGTGGCCTTCCGCGGCCCGGTCAACCAGGTCATCCACCAGCTGGTGGGCGGTTTGCGCGCGGCCATGGGCTACACCGGTGCACGGACCATCTCCGAACTGCAGCACGCACAGTTCGTGCAGATCACCGCGGCCGGGCTCAAGGAGAGCCATCCACATGACATCACCATGACCGTCGAGGCGCCGAACTACAGCACGCACGGTAAGTAACCGCCGGGGCAATCCGCGGGCGATACGCGGCCGGCGGCGAAAGACGTTCGGGGACAAGGTTCGGCGCGGCGAGTGCGCGCCCGCGCGCCGGGGGCACCGTGGCACCCGGGGCGGGTCCGGCCGCCCCGGACGTTCCGTACGGGCAGGTAACTGGGAACATTGACGCTGCGTCGACGCGTGCGCGCGCTCGGTCCGGTACCGGGTGCGCCGGCGCGGGAGCGATCGGCGGGCCCCGCGACGGGCGGCCGGTGATACACACGAAGGAGAGACATCAGTGCGCGACATGGTCGAGATCGGGATGGGTCGTACCGCCCGGCGTACCTATGAGCTGGATGATGTCGACATCGTCCCGTCCCGGCGGACCCGCTCGTCCAAACAGGTGTCGCTGGCCTGGCAGCTCGATGCCTATCGCTTCGACATTCCGCTGGTCACCCACCC
Source organism: Nocardia sp. (assembly GCA_017354515.1). Taxonomy (GTDB): domain Bacteria; phylum Actinomycetota; class Actinomycetes; order Mycobacteriales; family Mycobacteriaceae; genus Nocardia. Next base: position 5,144 of record JAFMQT010000260.1, read on the forward strand.
GACCGATGCCCTGGTGTCACCGGAGTTCGCGATCGAACTCGGCCGGCTCGGCGGTTTGGGCGTGCTCAACGGCGAGGGGCTGTGGTCCCGGCACGCCGACGTCGCGGCCCGGGTCGAGCAGCTGGTCGAGGTGGCCGATCACAAGGGCCCCGAGGCCGCTGTCGAACTGCTGCAGGAGTTGCACGCCGCGCCGGTGCAACCGGATCTGCTGGCCGCCGCGGTGGCGCAGGTGCGGGCCGCGGGGGTAACGGTCGCAGTGCGGGTCAGCCCGCAGAACGCGCGGGCGCTGACGCCCGGTCTGGTGCAGGCCGGGGTGGATCTGCTGTTCGTGCACGGCACGATCATCTCCGCCGAACATGTCGGCGAGCTGGCCGCGGTACCCGCCGACCAGGCTGCCTCGTCGGTGGAGCCGCTCAATCTGAAGACCTTCCTCGCCGATCTCGACGTGCCGGTGGTCGCCGGCGGGGTGAGCGATCACCGCACGGCACTGCACCTGATGCGCACCGGCGCGGCCGGCGTGGTGGTCGGCTACGGATCGATGGCCGGTGCCACCACGACCGGTGAGGTACTCGGCATCGGTGTGCCGATGGCCACCGCGATCGCCGACGCCGCCGCCGCCCGCCGCGATTATCTGGACGAGACCGGCGGCCGCTACGTCCATGTGATCGCCGACGGCGATGTCGTCTCCTCCGGCCAGCTCGCCAAGGCGATCGCGTGCGGCGCCGACGCGGCGATGCTGGGTGTGCCGCTGGCGCTGGCGCAGCAGGCGCCCGGGCGCGGTTGGTATTGGCCCTCGGCCGCCGCGCATCCCACCGCGCCGCGCGGTGCGTTGCTGCAGTTCGCCGAACCGGATGAGCGACCGCCGCTCGAGCAGGTCCTGTACGGGCCCTCCAGCGATCCCTGGGGTTCGGTGAATCTGGTTGGCGGCCTGCGCCGTTCGATGGCCAAGGCCGGCTATTGTGATCTCAAGGAATTCCAGAAGGTGGGTCTGAGCGTTCGCGCCTGATCCCGTGCGCGCCCGGATCAGGGCGTCCGGGTCGGTACCCGCTCTCGCAGGAATTCGCGAATCGCCGCGTTGATCTGTTCGGGGTGGGTGAGGTTGACCGCCTGCCGGGCATTCTCGATCTCCAGGAAGCGGGAGTCGGGCAATCGGTCGGCCATCTGCCTGGCGTGTGCCCGCGGAATTCCGGCGCCGGCCGGATGGATGACCAGTGCCGGACAGGTGATTTCGGCCAGCCGGTCCAGGACCGAGTCGCGGCTGAGCAGACAGCCGGCGGCGACCTCGAGGGCATGCGGTTCGTGGGTGCGCCACCGGCCGGCCCAGATGGCCCGCGAGTGTGGGTCCTGGCCGATCAGCCACTGGGCGAGATGTTCGGCCAGCTGCGGGCGGATCCGGGGCTCGTGCCAGTGATCCAGGAATCGGCGCGAGGTGGTCAATTCCTGCTGGGTGGGCGCGTGTGCCTCGGTGGAGATCAGGATCAGGCCGC
>JAFMQT010000051.1 GCA_017354515.1 Nocardia sp.
TGGCCGTCTTCACATCCGAGTAGGGGCGGAAAACGCCGCTCGGTAATTCGATGACATGCGTCAGATTGTTGTCCTCCACCAGCATTCGCCGAATTGCGAGGGCGCCCGTGGACAGGCCGTTTACCACGCCGAGGGGCACGATCACCGCCGCCCGTCCGCCCGGTGCGAGCTGATTCATCATGGCTTCGACGAACAGCAGCTCGGTCTTGCGGGTGGGGATGGTGAATCGTGCGGCCACCGCATCCGACACCGATCCGGCGAAGGGTGGATTCGCCAGAATGACATCGGCCCCGGTGTTCTGGCTCGAAAGCCCGTCTCCGATATCGACTTTCGCATCGCCCAGATCGTGGAAAACCAGGTTGGCGGTGGCGATCCGGCCGATCGTCCGATCGATCTCTATGCCGTGGTAGCTGCCGCTGTGCCCCCGTGCGCGTCGATATGCCGAAGCCGCCACCAGAAATCCACCGGAGCCGCAGGCGGGATCGACAACCAGTTCACCCGCACCGGGTTCGGCCAGCTCGACCATGAAATCCACGATGTGCCGCGGGGTCCGGAACTGTCCGAAGCGCCCGGCCGTAGCCAGTTTCGACAGAATGTGCTCGTAGATATCACCCAGGACATCGGAGTAACCGAGGGCATTGCCCGCGGGCGGACCCGATCCGCCATGCAGTAGCGGATCCAGCGATTCCATCGCCGCGCTCAGAATATGGCAATTCCGCCAGAACCGCGGATCCTCGAATTCGCTGCCGGCGTCGATCCCGTGGGCCCGCCGAATTCGTGAAAGAGTTTCGGCGACAGCGGAACTGTCATGGTGGTCGGCCGCTGTCAGCAGTTCCTGCCACACGCGGTCGTCGGATACGCGTCCGAACAGTAGGACAGAACCGATCAGATCAGAAACGACAATCGGGTTGGTGATTCCGCTCGACCACAGCTGATCCCAGGTCCGGTTTATCAGCTGCCGGTCAGAATTCTCCAGCACGGTCGCCGCTACCCTCCCGGCACGTCCTCGATCAGTGGCGCACACGGCGACAGCAGCTCATCGTGGTGGGCGGTCACCAGACCTCGGCGCATCACCAGGACTTGGAACTGATTGGTCCTGCCGGTCGTATCCGCGTCGTCCCGGAAGTGCAGGACGCCGTAGGAACCCGGCGCGACCTCACCGACTTTGATGAAGATGTCGACCACCAACTGGCCCTGCCCGCGCCGTTGATTCGAACAGCCGCCGAAGTGGGCTTGCAGGGTGCCGTTGATTTTCCGCACATCGGCCAGGCCGGGCAATTTATCGAGTATCAACACCATGGACTCGGCGGTATGGAGGATCCTCTTCGAATCCGCACCGGTATCCTCGCCCGCTGAACCTTGGACGGTTATCCAGCCATGGTATTCGAACATGAAATCATCGCTCCAAATCCGATTCCGGCAGTGCATCACGATGACCGTACCTGCCGCTGTGCCGGAAGGGGTTCAGAAACCGTTCACTCCGGTCGCGTCCAGATAGCGGCCGTGACCGTGGACGTAACAGTTCATCTGGGACCCGAGGGTTGCGCCGCACCGGGTTCCGCCGCATGGAGATTCGGCTATCCGGCGCTACCCGTCCAGGGTGGGCGCGGGTGCGGGCAGCGCGGTAGGTGTTGCGGAACGCACTCCGGCGGTCGCGGCAACCAGTACTGCGGGTACATATAGGCAGGGTCCGAAGGATCGATCGCGTCCGATGGGGGCGGCGCCGGTCGGTTCGGACCGCCAGGGTTGACTCCCGGACGCGGTCCCGGCGGGAGGGGCCGGTTGGGTCCGCCCGGATTGAACCCCGGAGGGGGTCGATGCCCCGAACCACCCGGTGCCGACGGCCCCGCACCACCGTGCCCGCCGGGGCTACTCGGTGTATCGGGTTTCGAGCTACTCGGTGCCGACGCCCGGGAATTGCCGGAACTGTTGTCGGACGACGAGGAATTGCTGGTGGACGAACTGCTGTCGGAGGACGCGGCTGAGGCGACCGCAGCGGGGGGCGCGATGAGCAGCACGGCGGCCACTCCCGCGCAGATTGCCCCGCGACGGACCCGGAACGCGGATGCGTTCTGCATGTAAACTCCCATGGATCTTCCGGAGCGGCACCGAACCAGCCGCCCCGAGTAGATCTACATCACACTCCGCGTTCCGGTGAATTCCTCGAGAATTCGATACGGATCTGCTTACGGGCCTGCTCGGAACCGGTCGAGGCCGAGCGGATCCGCGGGTGACACATGATCAGGGGGTGGGGGTCCAATCGGACGGGAACGCGCGGTAGCTGCCCAGCGGCAGGCGGGCGTCGAAGACCTGGTCACCGTTCGGCGCGTACTCCGAGATGCGTGGCGCCATGCCCCATCCGACGAGGGTGTTTCCATTGGGCTCGGCCGCGGCGTTACCCATGGCGAACGCGACGACCGCATCCGGGTGGATCTGGTTGCGCACCAGGTTGGCTCGGTGGCCGGCCGGATCGATATGGATCCACTGGACGCTGGAGGGGCCGTGCGTTTCGGTGCCGCTGGAGTTGTTGTTGAACAGGCGGATCGTGTTCGCGTCGGTGAACTGGGCATCGTGCTGGAAGGCGAAGTCCACACCCGGTCCGGGGGCGAGGGAGGGGCGCTTACCGCCGAGCTGCCAGTTGATATTGCCGCTGTGGGCGTCCACGTCGTAGACCGCGGAGGTGTCGCGCATCGACAGCAGCAGGTCGCCGTGAGGGCCCATTTCGATCGAGTTCAGGTGGTACGGGTCGTACACATCGCTGCCGGGCATCTGCGGGCAGGTGGTGTCGGTGAGCGGAATATGCTGCGCGGCACTCCATTCCGAGAGCACCCGCTTACTGGCCACATCGACCACCGAGGCGACGGTGTCCAGCATCTGACCGTTCTTGGGGCCGCCGATCGGGCTCAGATCCTTGGGGATCTGACGATAGGAGGTGATCAGCGCGTGCCCGTCCGGGGTGAGTTTGAATTCGTGCACATCGCTTGAGAAACCGCCCGGTTTGACCGTATCGATGACGTGGCCGTGCTCATCGGCGATGATGTCGGCGCCGTTGCCGTGTCCGCCCAGGGCATCGCCCTCCCACCAGGTCATCACGTGCTTGCCCCGGTACATCTGCGGCTGGAAGTTCGAGACGTCGTGCCCGGTCGGCGCGATGTAACGCCACACCTCGTGGCCGGCCTTGTCGACGACGATATTGGCGGGGGCCGTGGGCGGCAGTTTCGAGAGGGCATCGGCGGCGGCCGGTACGATCTGTGCGGCGCTGAGCCCGGTGCTGTAGAAGATGTAGCCCGGGGTGGCGGCGGGAGAGTTCGCGTCCACCATGAACACCGGCGCGCCGATCGGAACGCTCGGCCCGGTATCCGCGTTCGCGGAGGTGGGCAGCAGTGCGGCGGTTGTCGCCAGCAGTGCGGCGGCCGTGCTGCGGAAGCAGGTGGAGAGCCGGGCCATGTGCGTTCCTTCACCGGATCGGAAGCAGGATCGAAGTCAGGGTAACCGTTGGTGCTGCGAATTGCGCAGTGCCCCACAACCCGAATTCGCTGGTCGGGATGTTTCGGACATTTGATCGAAACGCCCGATCAGGTCGTCGGCGCCCACGTCGACGGGAATGCCCGGTAACTGCCGAGCGGCAACCGGGCGTCGAAAACCATCCGCCCGGTCGGTGTGAATTCCGAGATATGCGGCGCCATACCCCAGCCGACCAGCGTGTTCCCATTGGGCGTCGGCTGGACGCTGCCCATCGCGAAGGCGGTCAGCCCCTCGGGGTGGATCTGGTTGCGGACCAGGGTGGCGCGGCGGGCGGCGAGGTCCAGGTGGATCCACTGCGCACCCGAGGGTCCCCGGGTTTGCGTACCGCTGGAATTGTTGTTGAAAAGCCGCAGCGTAGCCGGGTCGGCGAACTCGGCGTCGTGCTGGAAGGCGAAATCCACACCCGGTCCCGCGGTCAGGGTGGGGTGCTTACCGCCGAGCTGCCAGAGGATCTTCCCGGTGTGGATATCGACCTCGTAGACCGCCGCGGTATTGCGCATGGAGATCAGCAGATTCCCGTCGGGACTCAGTGCGATCGAATTCATGTGGTACGGATCGTAGGCATCGGTGCCGGGCATCTTCGGGCTGATGGAATCGGCCAGCGGAACGTGGGCGGCGGCGCTCCATTCGCTCAGCACCCGTTTGGTCGCGATATCGACCACCGCGGCGACGGTGTCGAACATCTTGCCGTCCTTGGGCCCGCCGATCGCGCTCAGATCGGCCTGGCGCCGACGGTATGAGGTGATCAGCGCCCGGCCGTCCGGGGTGATCCGGAATTCGTGCACATCGCTGGGATGTCCACCGGCGTCGAAGGTTTCGATGATGTGGCCGTGTTCGTCGGCGATGAAGTCGGCGCCCGAACCGTGTCCGCTGCGGGAATCGCCCTGCCACCAGGTCAGCACCCGCCGGCCCTGATAGGTCTGCGGCCGGAAGTTCGAGACGTCCTGCCCGGGCGGCGGGGTATAGCGCCACACCTCCCGGCCGGACTTGTCGACCACGATATTCGCCGATGCGGCAGCCGGGATCGAGGCCAGGACGCGACTGGCTCGGGGGACCACCGCGGCGGCACTGAGACCGCTGCTGTAGTAGATATAGCCCGGATCGGCGGCGGCCGAGTGGACGTCCACCGTGAACCGCGGCGCACCGATCGGAAAGCTCGGCAGCGGTGCGGCATCGGCGCCACCGGGCGCGAATGTGACCATCGCTGCCAGCAGTGCGGCGGCGGTGTACAGGCGCGTGCGGAACCGGGGCATGAATATTCCTCCGCGGAGTCGATCGACGTCCGACAGCCTAGACCCCGGGAGCACTGTCGAGGGCGCGGCGGGCGTAGGCGCGGACATCGGCGTCGGTATCGGCGAGTGCGCCCCGCAGGATCGTGCGGACATCGTCGCGATCGGGCCAGCCGCTCAGCGTCAGCACCGCTGCTTTGCGCACGTCCGGATGCGGATCGGTCAGTGCGGAGGCCAGGGTGGTGGCGGCTGCGTCGGAACCGAGTCCGGCCGCACCACGCGCGCCGCCCTCCCGCACCTGCCAGGCCGAATCCCGCAGCGCCGCGGTGAGGATCTCCGAATCGGAGCGGTCGCCCAGTCCCGCCAGCGCGGCCAGCGCCGCCGCCCGGACCAGCGGATCCCGGTCGGCCGCCAGCACCCGCAGGGTTTGCGCGCCGCCCGCACCCACCTCGGCCAGGCCCCGGGCGACCGCGATGCGGACCTCGCGATTCTCGTCGAATGCCGCGTGCGTGAGAGCCGCCCAGTCGTCCAGGGAGACCAGCGCCCGCACCCCCTCGATCCGGACCCGATGATCACTGTCCAGCACAGCCTTGCCGAAGACGTCGGCGGACCCGCGACGCTGGGCCCGCAGCAGGTCGACCACCGCCGCCCGGACCAGCGGATCGACCGAATCCAGATGGTCGGCCAATTCCGGTGCGGGAGGCAGAATTTCGATCAGTTCACGCAATCCGGACACCGCGGCCGCTCGGACCGCGGGCTCGGAATCGGCCAGGGCGCGGACCAGCGCCTCCGCGAAACCGTCGGGGGTTCCTTCGGTCAGCACCGCCAGCGCCGTGGACCGCACCCGAGGATCCGGGTCGTCGAGATAGTCACGCAGCTCGGAAAGTTGCGGGGCATCCACGCTCAGCAGCGTGGCGATTCGCGGCGCGGCCGAATCGTCGGCGGCGGCCGGACGGGTGATTCCCGGACGCGGCGGCGCGGCCGACCGCGGCCCGGCCCGGTGTGGACCGGTGTGGATAACCGGCTGCTCCACCGCCACGACCTCAGGGTGTTCCCCCGGGACCTGCGCCCATTCCGGAACCGGAACGAAATAGGGGGCGACGGGGCGTTTGTGGAATTCCATCCGCCCGTCCGGCGTCTTGCGGAGGTTCAGGTGGTACCTCCACTGTTGATCATCGCGTTCGGGCAGGTCGGCGCGGTCATGGTAGAGGCCCCAGCGCGATTCGGTGCGGGTCAGTGACGACCGCGCCGCCATTTCCGCGCAATCGCGGATGAAGTCCACTTCGGCGCAGCGCATCAACTGGTGCGGGGTACTCGCTCCCATGGATTCGATATCGGACCGCATGCGGTCGAAGGTCTCGACCGCCAATGACAGTTTGGTCCGCGTCTTCGGTGGCGCCACATAATCGTTGACGAACCGCCGCAGCTTGTATTCGACCTGATGCTGCGGCGGGCCGTCGGGGTGACGGAGTGGACGATAGATCAGCTCATGGGCCGTGGCCAGCTGGTCGGCCGGAAGATACTGCGGCGCGGGCACATCCGCGAGAGTCGAGCAGGCATGTTCGCCCGCCAGATCGCCGTAGACGAACGCACCGATCATGTAGTTGTGCGGAACACACGCCAGATCTCCGGCGGCGTACAGTCCGGGGACCGTGGTGCGGGCATGTTCATCCACCCACACCCCCGACGCCGAATGCCCACTGCACAGACCGATTTCGGAGATATGCATTTCGATATCGTGGGTGCGATAGTCATGTCCGCGATTGGCGTGGAAACGAGCCCGGGTAGGCCGCTCGGTGGTGTGCAGAATGCCTTCCAGCGCGGACAGAGTTTCCTCCGGCAGGTGCGATACCTTCAGATAGATGGGCCCGCGCGCGGATTCGATCTCCCGCGACACCTCCGCCATCATCTGCCCGGACCAGTAATCGGAGTCGACGAACCGCTCACCGTCGGCGTTAACCTGATATCCGCCGAACGGGTTCGCCACATATGCGCAGGCCGGGCCGTTGTAATCCTTGATCAGCGGGTTGATCTGGAAGCATTCGATCCCCGAAAGCTCCGCGCCCGCGTGATACGCCATCGCGTACCCGTCCCCGGCATTGGTCGGATTCTCGTATGTGCCATACAGGTATCCCGATGCCGGCAGCCCCAGTCGACCGCACGCTCCGGTCGCCAGAATCACCGCCTTCGCGCCCACCGCCACGAATTCACCGGTGCGCGTGTGTAATGCGGCCGCCCCGACCGCGCGTTCACCATCGGTCAGTACCCGCACCGGCATGAGGCGATTCTCGATCCGGATACGCTCACGCATTTTCCGTTGCCGTAGTACGCGATACAGCGCCTTCTTGACATCCTTGCCCTCGGGCATCGGCAGCACATACGATCCCGAGCGATGCACCCGGCGCACCGCGTATTCGCCGTAGGCGTCCTTCTCGAATTTCACGCCGTAGCGTTCGAGCCGCTGCACCATACCGAAACCTCTGGTCGCGGTCTGATACACCGTGCGCTGATTGACGATTCCGTCATTGGCGCGGGTTATCTCGGCGACGTAATCCTCGGGCACCGCCTTGCCCGGGATGACGGCATTGTTGACCCCGTCCATCCCCATGGCCAGCGCCCCGGAATGCCGGACATGGGCCTTTTCCAGCAGGAGTACATTCGCGCCGTTTTCGGCGGCGGTGAGTGCGGCCATCGTGCCTGCGGTACCGCCACCGATTACCAGCACATCGCAATCCATGCGGACGGTATCGGAGAGCTCGGGGATTTCCATGACACACTCCAGACTTCGGAGATCGGGGCGCACACGAGAACATGTGACATCGCGGATAGGGAATCGGTGTCGGCGGTCAGGCTGCGGTGGATTCCTGGGTGAAGTCCAGGGCGCCGAGGATTTCGGTACGTTCCGAGTCGCGGTCGACATTCGCGACCCGGGGCCGCGGGACATCGATCAGGGCGCGCAGAGCGCGGTCCGATCCGCCCAGCACTGCGATCCGATCCCCGAGGGTCAGCGCCTCGTCCACATCGTGGGTGACGAAGACCAGCGTCGCCGGATGGGCCTGCCAGGTGTGGATCAATAAGCGCTGCATGGTGATCCGGGTCGGGGTGTCCAGCGCGCCGAACGGTTCGTCCATCAACACCGCGCGCGGCGCGCCTGCCAGCCCGCGCGCCAACTGCACCCGCTGGCGCATCCCGCCGGACAAACTCTTGGGCAGATAATCCTCGAAGCCGGTCAGTCCGACCTCCGCGATCCAGCGGGTGGCCTGATCGGACCGAGTGGCCCGGGGTTCGCCCCGAAGTTTCAGCGCCAGTTCGATATTGGACCGCACCGACCGCCACGGCAGCAGGGCGTTGTCCTGGAACACCATCGCCCGATCTCGATCCGGTCCGGTGATCGCCACCTCATCGGCGAGCACTCGCCCGGCACGCGGTTCGAGCAGACCCGCCAGTGCGCGCAGCACCGTCGATTTGCCGCAGCCGGAGGGGCCGGTCAGCACCAGAATCTCGCCGGCGCGGATATCCAGGGTCAGATCGTGCAGCACCGGAGTCCGGCCGTAGCGCAGTTCCACCCGGTCCAGACACAGATTGAGGGCAGTCATCGGGTGGTCTCCTGTCCGCGCGGCAGCCAGTGGGTCACCCGGCGGCCGAGCAATTCGATGGCGGCCGAGGTGCCGAACCCCAGCACCCCGATCGTGATGATGCCGACGAAGACGCCGGGATAGTCGACGATTGTGTACGCCTGCCAGGTGCGATAGCCGACTCCGAGTTTCCCGGAGATCATCTCGGCCGACACCACACAGATCCAGGCCACCCCGATCCCTACCGACAGGCCACTGAAAACCCCCGGCAGACTGCCCGGCACAACCACTCTGATCAGCACATCCCACCGGGAACCGCCCAGGGTGCGCACCGACTCCTCCCAGATCGTGGGCAGTGCCCGCACCGCGTGCCGGGTGCTCACCATGATCGGGAAATAGGCGGCCAGGAAGGTGATGAAGACGATCCCGGCCTCATCGGTGGGGAACAGCAGAATCGCCACCGGCACGATCGCGATCGCCGGAATCGGGCGGGTCAGCTCCGTGAGCGGCCCGAAGATATCGGCGAACCAGCGGGAGCGGCCCAGCGCCACACCGGTCCCCACACCGACTATCGCCGCGAGTCCGAAGCCGGTGAGAATACGGATCAGCGACTGGCCCAGATCCAGCCAGTAGGTTCCGGTCCGCACCTGGGTACCCAGGGTGTGCAGGATCTGGGTGATGGTCGGCAGGGTGTCGAATCGGACCCACAGCCGAATGTGGCCCGCGGTCAACCACTGCCACACCAGCAGCGCCGCCACCACCGACAGCACTCGCACCAGCCGGGATGCCCATGTCCTGCCCGAGGCGGAGCGATCGGCGGCGGTCCGCGAATTCGCGATCGCGGATTCGTCGGCCCGGGCCGGAACGGAGGTTATGGTGCTCACGAGCGCACCCCGCCGATAGCCTGATCGTAGCTCACCGCGGCCGCACCCGGATGCTGATCCAGATACCGTCGCACCGCGGCGGGGGTGATGAACGGCAGATAGGTGTCACCGGTCTGCACCCACTGCGCCTTGTCCGCGAACCAGCGGGTGCCCGTTTCGGAATCGGGAACGTAGGCGGCGCGGATCTTCTTACCCTGGGTGCGAGCGACTTTCACCGCGCGCAGGAGTGAGGTCGGATCCGCCGTGGGGGTGGCCGACGGCTGCCCGTCGTACCAGATCTCGCCGGCCAGGGCGGCATTGTCGACCGCGGCTCCGGAGGGATCGGTGCCGGTGATCGGCGCCGGATCGGCGAAATTGCCCACGGCCGCGTCGTAATCGATGTTCCGCTCGCCGAAAACCTTGCGGAGCGGCGCGTCGTCGACGAACTTGTCGATATCGAAGTCGGCGAAATTCCCGATCGACTTCAGATACGGCACATCACCTTTGAACGCTTGGATCAGCTGGGGTTTGATCGGGGTATCGAACGAGGTGCCGCCGGGCCCGTTGTAGAGGTAGACGACCTCGGGCGGCAGCCCGGAATGATCCGCGACCACCTGCGCGGCCTGCAGCGGCTGGGCGTGCAGGAAATCGGTGGCGTCGAGCTGGGCTTGCAGAAACGCGTCGAGAACCTCCGGATGCCGCGATGTGTAATCGCGCCGCGCCACCACGCCGTGGAAGGTCGGTACGTTCAGTTCCGCGCCGTCGTAGAGCAGCTTGGCCCGGTTCTGGAAAACCAGCAGGCCCGGCCACGCCACGAATTGCGATAGTGCCCGCACCTGACCGGATTCCAGCGCCGACGCCCCGATCTGCGGCTGCTGATTCAGCACGTCCACGCCGTGCGCCGGATCGAGACCGGCCCGCTGCAGCGCCTGGCGCAGGGTGCCGTCACTGGCGGACCCGATACTCGAGGAAACCTTCTGGCCGGCCAGATCATTTACCGAGGTGGCGGTCGAATTCGGTGCGGTCACCACCATATTCAGCGAACCCTTCGGCTGATATCCGGTCACCGACACCAGTTCGGTGGCAGTGTGCGGATCGGCCGAGGTGCGCGACCCATTGATGAGCAGCGGATAGTCGCCCATGGAGCCGATATCGATCTTCTGCGCCACCATCTGTGCGGTGATCGGGGCGCCGGTATCGTAATCCTGCCATTCCACCCGATATTTCGGCCCGCCCTTCGCGGTCAGCGCATTCAGGCGCTGTTCGAGGAAACCCTTGGCGCGCAGCAGAGTTCCGGCGGTGACGGTATTGATGGTCTTGGATTGGTAACCGACTACAACTGTGACGGTATTACCGGAATCTGCCTGCTGCAGTGAGCAGCCTGTGGCCATAGTGGCGATCAGGGCGGCGACTGCCAGTATCCGGGCACGACGAAGCTTCATAGTTTTTCCTGAGATGAGAGGGGGAATCCGGCCGCGTCAGCGCAGCAGGTACGGCATATTCACGGTCACCGCGCCGGTGGGGCAGCGCGCCGCGCACGGCCCGCAGTACCAGCATTCGTCGACATGCATATAGGCCTTGCCGTTATCGGGATTGATCGCCAGCGAATCCAGCGGGCAGATCTCCACGCAGAGCGTGCATCCCTGGATACACAGCGATTCATCGATGGTTACCGGGACGTCAGCCCGCTGATCGACCGAAGCCATGCGGATCCAGCCTCCAATCATTACCTTCTGATGCGCGAACCACACTGTTGCGCAGCGTGATCCGATCACCACGCATTCGGATGTACTCGAGATCCACCGGACGACCGTCGGCCAGGTGGGTGAGCCGTTCGAGCAGCAGCAGGGCACTGCCCTCCGGCGCCTGCAGGATCGCGGCACTATGCGCGTCGGCGGTGATCGCTTCCACCGCGAGATCGGCCGACCCCAGCTGCTGCCCGCTGAGCCGCTCGATCAGCGCGAAGACATCCTCCGACCGCAGATCGCACTCCAGCACCCGCGCCCCGATATCGGGCGCCAGATAGGTGTGATCCAAACTCAGCGGCAGATCACCGAGGTACCGCAAACGTTCCAGGTAGACGGCCGATTCGCCGGGCTCGAGACCGAGCCGGGCCGCCACCGCCGGCGGCGGGGTCAGGCGCACCGCCGCCCGGATCTCATTGCGCACCTCACCGTGGCCGCGCAGGGTTTCCCGCAGTCCGCGCAATCGGTCCAGACCGTGATCGTATTTGCGCTGCGCCACATAGGTTCCCACGCGCGGTGCCCGGCCGATGAGGCCCTCGTCGCGCAGGAGTGCCAGCGCCTCACGTACCGCATTCCTCGATACGGCGAATTCGGTGGCGAGGTCGGCTTCGGCGGGCAGCGGATCCGGGCACCGCCCGGTGTGGATCTGCTGGCGCAGCACATCGGCCACCTGCCGGGCCCGGTCGGCCTTGCGGACGGTTCGCTGCCGCGAGGTGGCAGCCGGCGACCGGTCCGCTCGGGCCTCGGCATCCGTTCGCAGCGATACCCCCTCGGCCGTCATCTCACCCTCCTTATGCTTGTGACCTGCGGTTTTCTGAGCGTATCGGAATTTCGGCAGCCCCCGGCCGGCAGCGGAATCGGCGAGTGTGATCGATTCGGCTTCCCGCCGCCGACGGATTCGCCGGACCTGCTGGAATCGCCCGGATTCCGGGGATTACGCCACCTGGCGTCCGATGGCCGAACTTCGAATCATCGTGAACGTAATGCCGGGTTCGCTCCGGACGCTGGCGTGGCCGAGTTCGAGGGTGCTACCTTCGTATGCGTGTTCATCAGCAATGCCGAGCAGTGCGCGGTCACCTATGTGACCGTGGCGATCGGCGTGCGCCTGCCTCGTCAGCGGGAACTGTGTTGTTCCCCGCCACGCAGCTGAGACCGCTCCTTCTCGCCATCCACCGGATGGTTCCGGGCCCATCTCGCTGCCTTCGCCGATGAGAATCTGCCCCGTTCGGGGCTGTTCGACAAGGACAACGAATATGACGAGCCCCGCCCTCGATCGCTCCACCACTCGTCCGCGGCCGGTAGGTGCTGTGCCGCGCCCGGTGGTTCCGCCGGAGCTACGGATCACCGACAACCCCGCCGCCGCGGTACTGCGCGCGGCCACCCGCGGCCCGATCTTCCGCGATATCGCAGCGCAGACAACGGGTTTGAGTATCGCGACGGTGAATCGCCAAGTATCGTCGCTGCTTTCGTCCGGGCTGCTGCGTGAACGCGCCGATCTGACCGCGTCCGGTGCGGTCGGCCGCCCGCGCATTCCGTTCGAGGTGGAAACCGACCGATTCGCCACGCTCGGTGTGCATATCGGCGCGAACCTCACCCGGATCATGGCCGCCGACCTGTCCGGACGCATCCTCGGCGGCCTCGAGATCGCGACTCCGCCGGCTGCGCAGGACACGGCACTGACGATCATCGCGCGCAGTGCGAAGGCGTTCCTGGATCGGCTTCCGCGTCGCAAGCCGCTGTGGGTCGGTGTGGCGCTGGCCGGTAAGGTCGACCCGGTTGCCGGAACCGTGGATCACCCACGGCTGCAATGGAATACGGCACCGGTCGGGCCGATATTCGCCGGGGTGCTCGACCTTCCGGTCTCGGTAGCTGCGCATGTGGAGGCGATGGCCGCGGCCGAACTGCTGCTCACCACCGGTGCCCCGGATAGATCCGGCGCACCGGATCGGCCCGGCGCCAGCCTCTACATCTACGGCCGTGAAACCGTCGGGGTCGCGGTCACCCTGCACGATCGGGTGTACACCCCGGCCAACGGTCCCGGTTCGATCGCGCATCTGCCGACCGGCTCGGATATCGAGTGCGCATGCGGCCGGCGCGGTTGCTTGGAGGCCTCGGTCGGGGAGGCGGCGGTGCTGGCCCGCGCGGTGCGGGCCGGAATTGTGCCCAAGCGGGAGGCGCCGCGCAAACCGGCGATCGCCGATCTGTACCGGGCCGCACAGCAGGGCTCAGGCCCGGCCACCGACCTGCTGAACGAGCGGGCCGAAATCCTCGGCCGCACCGCGGCTTTGGTACGCGATATGTTGAATCCGGACCGGATCGTGCTGGGCGGGCAGGCTTTCACCGGATATCGGCCGAGCCTTGAGCGGGTGGTCCGGGCCTTCGGTGAGGCCACTACGCTGCCGCGGGCCGATCTGCGGATCAGCCGATTCGGCGGCCGGGTGCAGGAACACGCCGCCGCTGTGACCTCATTGAGCGTCCTGTACGCCGATCCGCTGTCGGCTCTTCGCCGCTCCACCCGCGCCCCGATCTGATCGCAAGTGCTCGAGCCGGGCCGGTCATTGCGCCCGGCTCGATCACATACCGGGCCGGTTCGCGTCCGCGAACAGCCCTTCGATCGCGGTGATGAAATACGGGAAGTGCCCGGCGAACCGATGCAGGTTTCGGTCTCGTTCGAATCCGCCGAACCAGTACAGACCGGCCTGCTGGTCGGCGGTCAGGTCCACATCGCGGAAGGTGCGGATCCAATTGTCGGCTCGTCCGCCGATAATCGTGAACGGTAACGCCCGCGAGAACAGCAGCTCACGATCGGCGGGCGGGACCTGATCCGGCCGCTGTGCGTCGAGCCCGTTCTGCAACGCCCTGATCTGCGTGGCGAGGGTCCGGCCGGCCGCGGTGCGGGCCGGTAGGTAGCGGCCCAGCATCAGCATCGCCGCACCACCCACGGCGATCGCGACCCCGACCAGGGCGTAACCGTGCGCGATCGCCAGGCCGACGGTCGCGCCCACCCCGACCACGATCAGGGCGATACCCAGCCAGAAGGCCAGCCCGCGGCGGCCGCGATCGACCAGCGTGCCGCGCTGCAGGGCGTCCGCATGCAGCGCCGCCCGGGCCGGTTGCACGGCGATCCGGCCCGGGGCACGCAATTCGGAGACCAGTACCGCGTCGGTGCCCTCCGGCAACAACTGGCGGTAGACCTGCTTCTCATATTCGCGCAGCTGATCGTCGGCGGGATTGACCCGAGCGATCCGCCACTCCGAATCGCTGACCGGAGTGACCCACAGGTACCGGCGGACCGCGAGGTCGACCACCGTGGCCGCGATATCGACCGCATCGGCGGATCCGTCGAGCAGCAGACCCGCCTCACCGGGCAGGATCCCGTCGGGGGAGACGAATTCGGCGCGATTGCCTTCGCGGCGAACAGGATCCAGCCGCTCCGGGGACTCGAGCGCGGCCGCGTCCTGGCGGCGGGCCCAGGCCAGATATCCGGCGAACGCGGCCAACGCCAGCACCAGCACACCGAATGCGATGAGTACCGGGGTGGTGATCGCGAACGCTGCCGAATTCCCACCATCGGAGATATCGGCGTTGGCCCGCACCGTGCCGGGCGGCAACTGCAAGGTGAGGTCGATCAGATCGCCCCGGTGCAGATTCGTCTGGCGCATGGTGAGTACGCCGTCCGGCTCGACCCGCACATCGTCGCAGGGGCGGGTACCGCCGGCCGGTCCGACATTGCAGTCCGAGACCCCCATCCGATACGAGGGGCTGATCACCGAACCGTCGAAGGAGGCGACATCGGTGTTCACCACCCCCGTCCACTTGAACCTTTGACTGCCCGGTGCGTCGGCGACGGTGCCGTGCACGTTGTACTTGAATGATGAATCACCCGGCGGCGCGTCGACGGTGAACAGATCGCCATCCACCTTCGCCGAACCCGGCCCGGTCGTGGCGATATCGGTGACGGTGAACCGGCGTTCGCCGTCCCCTCCGAACGCCACTCGCAGCGGTACCTGCATGCGGAATCGCCCACCGCTGGGAACCTTCACCGTTTCGGAGACCTCGAGCACCCCGGCGTCGTCGAGTTTGACGTCCGCGGTGATCGCCACCCCCGGTGGATTATCGGCCCGAGCGGCCGGTGTCGCGACGAAGAGCCCCACTACAGCCAACATCAGAGCGCCGACAGCGCCCCCCCGGAAGTTCAGCATGGGGCCACAGCCTAATGGGAAGGGGCCGGAGGCGGTAGCGGAGCGTGACCACGCAGGCCACCCCATTAGGCTCGGTCGGCACAGCCTAATGGGAAGGGGCCGGAGGCGGTAGCGGAGCGTGACCACGCAGGCCACCCCCGCGGGGATATCCTTGCTATTCTGCGTCGAACGATGCCGACGATTTTCCGGTGCGAGGGGAGCGGGGGATAGTGACTGGATCACCACCCGGGCAGGGGCCGAATCCATTTGGTGGACAGCCATTTCCGGGTTACGGTCCACCCCCGGGTTATGCGCCGCCGCCCGGTTA